>JBJERK010000261.1:0-9897 GCA_051882255.1 Ruminiclostridium sp. | reverse complement strand
GGGAGCGCAGTTTGTCAGGGCTATACTCTTGCATACATCTATATACTTGAGAATTATCTTGGTATAGAATGTAAGGCGGTTGTTTCCGAATCCCAGAATCATGCGTGGAACTATGTTAATATAGGAAACAAATGGTATCATGTTGACGTTACGGCAGACGACGCCTCCTATACTGATATTAACGGCGAATCCAATGACGTTTTCGGAACTGTTATGCACGAAAACTTCCTTTTAAGCGACAGCGGGGTAAAGCAATCCAGCGGCCTGCACAGGGACTGGAGGATTATAGGCGAATGCCCTAAGGCGACAGATACGAGATATGACGATTATTACTGGAGGGACATTACCTCTCAGATTATAGAATATAAAGGGCTCTGGTATTTCTGCAGGGGCTACGGAAACTCCGTTACAGGCGATTTGTACAGCGGGTTTTACAGCTATAACCCCTCTACCGGAAAAACCAAGCGGATTAAGAGCATTGACACAAGCTGGTATCCGGTACGCAACGCGCAAACCGGCGAAACCTATGACTATGGCGAAACATGGTATACACATAGCTTTTCAAAGGTTTTGCTGATAGACGGAAAGTTCTATATCAGCTCCTCTAAGTGCATTTTCAGATATGACCCGAGTACGGGAAAAATGAAAAAAATATTTACTCTCAATAAGGGAAAAACCCAGCAGATTTTTGCTATTATGCAAAGAGGAGATAAGAAAATCAGAATTTGCTACAAGCCAGACCTCAGCTACAGTGACAATTATCTTACTCTCAGATTAAAATGACAGGCGGTGAAAAACTATGTTTACATCCGTATCCTCTCCTGACGCAGGAGCGTGCTTGTCCGCTCTGCCCTGTGCATCGGTAATATTCAGATTTGACGGCTCCCAGTTCCGTCTTACATGGGCTAATGATAAGTATTTCGCTCTTTTCGGCTGCACAAAATCAGAGTATCTTGATATTCCTCCTAATGATTACGGATTCAGAATGCTTGACAGGAAGTATTCTTCCTACCTTTCGGATAAAATTGCCACGCTTATCAATAATTGCAGTGTTTTTTCCCTTGATATTGATGCAAGCCGAGCAGACGGTGAGCGTATCACCCTTCATGCAGAGGTAAGCGCCTGCAGCGACGGTGGAGAGCAGGTTCTCAACTGCATTTTCCATAATATAAACGATATTTCTGCTGCTGCAAAGGCAAGCTCGGACCTTAACGCCATGATGATGTCGGTAATGTCAATATCCGCCGACAATATCTTTGAGTACAGAGTAAGCGGTGACTGCCTTAAGGCATACAAGAACGTAGGCGGAAATTTCGTTGAAAAGCTTTCGGTTAATGATTTTGAGCAGTACTTCAGAAGCGGCGGCTTTGTCTGCGAGGACGACGAGGACAGCTTCGAGCAGCTCTGCACCAACATAAAATCAGGCATAGACAAGGGTACCTTTGAAATGCGCCTGCGGGGAATTGAAGACCCGGATTTCAAGTGGTACAGAGTTTCATACAAGACAATCCGGGACAGAATAAGCAACGCTTACATAGGCGCAGTAGGCAAGACCGAGGACATAAGCGGTCTTAAAAGCGCAAATCAGCGGCTTATTGAGAAGGCGGAACGGGATCCGCTTACAAAGCTTTATAATAAAGCCGCAACAAAATCCCTTATAAAGAACTGTCTGCGTACTGACAGCAGGGAGACCTACGACGCATTTATAATAGTTGACGTTGATAATTTCAAGCAGGTAAATGACACTCTTGGTCATCTTTTCGGCGACAGTCTTCTTGTTGAGCTGGCGCAGGAAATGCAGGACCTTTTCCGCAGCAACGATATTATAGGAAGAATAGGCGGCGACGAGTTCATTGTTTTCCTGCGTGGACTGAAACAGCTTTCACATATAGAGTCAAAGGCAGACGACCTTTGCAAGATTTTTAAGCTACTTTATTCCGAGGACGACGGTGTGAAGGTCTCGGGAAGCCTTGGTATTGCCCTTTACCCTCAGGACGGCGATACCTTCGACGAGCTTTACAGAAAGGCGGATATTGCCCTTTATACCTCAAAGCGCTCAGGCAAGAGCTGCTACCATTTCTACAAGAGTGGGGAAGAGATTGCCGCTGAAAGCAAGCCTGTACCGAGAGTTGAACGGTACTCGGGAAGCGTTGATTTTGTAAAGGGACAGTCCGGCTTTGAAAGCGATATTTTAGGTTCCGCATTTGAGCTTGCTGAAAGCGGCGGGGATATAAACGACGCTGTAAACAGCCTCATAAATAAGGTAGGCAAGCATCTGAATGTCGGAAGAATTACAATTTCTGAAGCGGACGAAAGTGCAAATGTTTTCCGTGATACATACTGCTGGAATTCAAAGAACACCGACCCGCCAAGAAATGACTCGGTGAGATATACCGTAAAGGAAATGAATAAGCTTTGCAGCTGCTTCGACAAGAACCTTATCTTTTCCTTTGACGCTACAGATGAAAGCGGCCTTAAGGATAACGCCTTTACAGCCCACCTGCGCTCAAACAAGGTACGCTGCGCCCTTGTCTGCGGCTATTTCAGGGGCGGAAGCCTTATTGGAACGGTAGCTTTTCAGGAATGCTCCGCCCATTATCTCTGGTCAATCGAGCAGGCAAAGTCGTTAAAGGAGCTTACCCGTACCGTTTTCTCCTATTTATGCAGACTCAGGGATTTCGATAAGGCAAAGGCTGTTGCTGATTACGCCTCAAATTACGACAGCCTTACGGGGCTTATGAATTTCAACTGCTTCTCCCGCCAGGTAAAGGAATGCGTTTCCTCAGCCCTTGACGGCGACAGGTTTATAATGTTCTGCTCCGATTTCTCAAACTTCAGCTACATCAACAACAAATTCGGCTTTGAAGCCGGCAACAATATGCTGAAAAGCTATGCGGGAGCGCTGAAATACTTTTCGGAAAATATTAAATTTGTGTGCAGGATTGCCGCTGACAAGTTCTGTGCCTTCGGGGAATACAGCGATGGGCTTATTTCCTCCTACGAGGGCTTTATAAGCAGATTTTCCGCCAATGAAAGGCTGGCGGGAGGAACTACGGGCTTTGGAATTTCCTCTGCTGCGTTCATATTCGACGCTGTTTCGGGCATGGATTTCGATACAGCCTTCGATAATCTTAACCTTGCCCTTAAATACGCAAAGCAGAGCCTTGTAGGAAAGTGCGTTGTATACCGCAAGGAAATGCGGGAGGAGCTTAACCGCTCGGTTGAGATTTCCGCCGACGCAGCAAAAGCTCTGCTCAACAACGAGTTCAAGGTTTATTTCCAGCCCAAGGTTTCAATTGACAATACGGAAATTGTTGGAGCCGAGGCTCTTATCCGCTGGATAAAGCCGAATGGAACGGTAGTAAGCCCTGACAGCTTTGTACCCCTGCTTGAAAAGAACGGTTTTATCGTAAAAATTGATTTCTTTGTTTATGAGCAGGTCTGCCGCTATCTCAGATGCAGAATTGACGAAGGAAAGCCGGTGGTACCGATTTCTGTAAACGTTTCAAGAATACACATGCTTACAGGAAATTTCGTTGAAAAAATCAATGAAGTGGTAAGAAAATACAATATCGACCCCGGTCTTATGGAGCTTGAGCTTACCGAAAATGTTTTCCTTGCAAACGAGGAGGAAGCTGTAAAAATCATTGAAAAGCTCAAGGCTTCCGGCTTCAGAATGTCAATTGACGATTTCGGTTCTGGCTATTCCTCTCTTTCAATGCTTAAGAAAATGCCGGTAGACGTGCTGAAAATCGACAAGTCCTTCCTCTCTGACAATCCTGCCGGTAACAAAAGCGGAATCGTGCTTTCCAGCGTTATAGATATGGCGGATAAAATGAATATTTCTATTGTCTGCGAGGGCGTCGAAACCGAAGAACAGGTTGATTTCCTCCGTGACAGCAAGTGCAGTACCGTTCAGGGCTTCTATTTTGCAAAGCCTGTTCCCGTGGGGGATTTTGAGGAGCTTCTGGACAACGGTATTACTGCCGACAAAAAAAGCACCGAGAATTAATTACATCGGTAAGGAGAACAATTTATGGAATTGAATCTGAAAGAATATGCTCTTGCGATGGATAAGCTTATAGTCGGGCTGGAAAGGGTGCCTTCTGAAATTCACCCCGATAACGCCGAGGCTCTTGCTCCAGTTTGCAGGGTTCTGAGGATTTCACGGATTGATATTGAGTTTTATGCAAACGCCGCCGAGGAAGGCAAGGGTATAGGTCTTTCCCATGTTCTGTACGACGAGGGAGATACGGATTTTAAACGCAGCTTTCTTGTGCGTGAGGTTGCGGGAAACAGCAGCATCGGAGTGTATACTTTTTATCCCTTTGCAGGCGCTGAGGAATGGAGTGGGGAGGAGCTTGAGCATATAGGCGTTGTCGGTAAGGCTCTCTTTTCCTTCCATGGCAGACGGCGTGTAATGCGTATTGCCGAGGAAATGATGTATAAGGACCCTGTACTCGGGGTTTACAACTCCAACTATTTCATGAAGCGGCTTGACGAGGTTATTGCAGAAGGAAAAATCGGGGAATACGGCGCCTGTTACTTTAATTTAAGCAGATTTTCCGTTGTGAACGACCGTGTGGGCAGGCAGGCGGGAACCGAGATTATGCGAAGCTACATTACTAAAATTCAGTCATATCTCGGTAAGGACGAGTGCGTTGTAAGAATAGGCGGAGACACCTTTGCCGCCCTTTTCCGCAAGGAAAATCTCCAGAATATGCTTAGCTGTATGTGCGGAGTATCTCTAAGCACAAACATTCCCGAGGTAAACACAATCACAATAAGCTCTCATTCCGGATTTTATATGATGCCCGAAGAATGTCATTCTTCTTCCCAGATAGTAGATAAAATCTGCGCAGCGCTTAATGTTTCAAAGTATACGGCAAAGGTTCCTTATGTATTCTACGATGAGAAGACACAGACCAGCCTTGAACATTCAAAGCTTATTGAAACCCTGCTTCCCGAAGCAATTGAAAACGAGGAATTTCTCGTTTACTATCAGCCGAAGGTACAGCTTAACGATTACAGAATCTGCGGTGCGGAGGCACTCTGCCGCTGGAAGCACTGCGGCGATATAATCCCTCCTATGGAGTTTATACCCGTCCTTGAGCAGAGCCATTCTATCTGTATTCTTGACTTTTATATGCTTGAGCATGTGTGCAGGGACATACGCCGCTGGCTTGACTCGGGAACTCCCGTTGTAAAGGTTTCTGTTAACTTTTCGAGGGTGCATCTGGGAAATATTGAGCTTACAAAGCGTATTATTGAAATAATCGACAAATACAGAGTACCCCATGAATATATTGAGGTGGAGCTTACAGAGACTTCAACCGACGTTAATTTCAACGATTTGAAGCAGGTCGTTAACGAGCTGAGAAGCCAGGGAATAAGCACATCTGTTGATGATTTCGGTATCGGCTATTCTTCCCTTAATCTTATAAGAGAGCTGCCCTGGAACGTGCTTAAGCTGGATAAAAGCTTCCTGCCCGCAGGAAAAAAGAGCGACGGGGACGAGAAGAAAAGCGTTATGCTTAAATATGTTATTGCAATGGCGCAGAATTAAGGTCTTGAATGTATTGTGGAGGGCGTTGGGACGGAGGAGCAGATAGAGCTGCTTAAAAACAACAACTGCTGTCTTGCTCAGGGCTTCTATTTCGACAGACCTCTTCCTCCCGAGGTATTCGAGGAAAGACTTAAGTCGCTTAAAAAGCGGCTGAACACTGTATAAGGGAAAGGAAAACAGGTATGAGCAAGAAAAGGCGCAGAACAGCGCAGAATTCTCAGATTAAGCCTGCCGTAAAGCAGGAGGATACTGTTCCGGAAGAAGATAAAACGGAAGAAATCCCTGCTGATGAGGCAGTGGAGTCCGGGGAAGCTGCGGCGGCTGAAAGGGAAGAGGCAGAAAAATCGGAGAAAACCGCGGCTAATTCGGATAATCAGCAGGCAACTGCCATTGTACAGCAAAAGCCAAAAGCTTCAAAGGGTATAATTGCCGGTTTTTCGGTTATGGGTGCAGTAATAATCTGCCTTATAATTGCTCTTGTTGCTACGAATCTTGATAAGGCGGCTCCTGCGGTTAATACAGGGGAAATTACGTCAGCCGTAAAGGAGCAGACATCAGTTCCTGATGAGACAACCGTTCCCGCAAAAACAACAGCCGGCGAAACAGAAAATACAGCCGTTTCTTCCGATGAAACAACAGCTGCTGCAACAACAGAAGCAGCATCAGAGGTTACAGCCGATGCACCGGAAACTACTGCGGCTGTCACAACTCGGGCTGAAACAACAGCCGCTGCAACTACTACTGCTGCAACCGAAAAGAAAGAGGAGACTACCGCAAAGGAAGAAAATCAGACTGCTGATAAAGGCGTTATTATTATGTATTCCGCCGATAATTCATGGGAAAACGGCTCGGAAACCATGTACGGTCTCCAGCTTGGAATTTCCAATAGAAGCGGGGAAAGCGTAAGCGGATGGAATCTTGTTCTTGAAATTGAGGGACTCAGTTCCTGTCAGGGCTGGAACGGAACCTACGAAGTAAGCGGAAATAAGCTTACTGTAACCAACGCCGATTATAACGGAGATATTGTTAATGGCGGCGATGTTGTTATAGGCTGTAATTTAGGGGTAACAACTTCGCTGAACATAAAAAGTGCTAAGCTTAACGGGCAGACCTGCACAGTAAAAAAAGGAACGGTTGACCAGAACGCTGTGAATGACAGAAATAACCAGAATAATCAGAATAATCAGGGCGCCGTGGCTGATGTTTCGGGGCTTCTTAAGCGCTCTGATGATGCCGTACAGGGCGACGACTGGCTTCATACCGATGGAAGAAGAATACTGGATAAAAACGGTAAGGAGGTATGGCTTACAGGCGTAAACTGGTTCGGCTACAATACAGGTACAAACACCTTTGACGGACTCTGGAACAGCCGGCTTAAGCCTTCGGTAGAGGCGATTGCCGACCACGGCTTCAACCTAATAAGAGTTCCGATTTCCGCTCAGCTTATCAATCAGTGGGCGGCAGGAGAATACCCGGATGCAAACTACAATCATGCATACAACGAAGAGCTCAACAGCATGAACAGCCTTGAGATTTTCGACTACTTCTTAAAGCTTGCCGAGGAAAACGGAATTAAGGTTATGCCGGATATTCACAGCGCTGAAACCGACGCTTCGGGTCATAACGTGAACCTCTGGTACACCTCCAACGTATCGGTAGAGCAGTACTACTCCGCCCTTGAATGGATGGCTGAAAGATATAAGGACAACGATACAATAATCGCCTACGACCTTAAGAACGAGCCTCACGGTAAGCCCTATGAGGGAAGCGGGGCGGCAATCTGGAACGATTCCGACGCAAAGAATAACTGGAAAAAGACGGCTGAAACCGCTGCCGCTAAGATACTTGCCAAAAACCCCAATGTTCTTATTATGGTTGAGGGCACGGAGATTTATCCGATTGACCTTAATTCCAACTCTGACTACCATTCCACAAACGACAAGGACTACTATTTCAACTGGTGGGGCGGAAACTTAAGGGGCGTGCGGGATTACCCTATAAACCTCGGTAAGTATCAGGATAAGCTTGTTTACTCTCCTCATGATTACGGACCCGCCGTATACAGGCAGCCCTGGTTTGAGGGAAACTATACTTTCGACAGCCTTATGAAGGACTGCTGGAGGGATAACTGGTTCTATATCTACGAAAACAACACAGCTCCGCTTCTTATAGGCGAATGGGGCGGATATATGAGTGAACCTAATATTACATGGATGACCTATATGCGAAAGCTTATAAAGGACAATCACTTAAACCACACCTTCTGGTGCTTCAACGCTAACTCAGGCGATACAGGCGGACTTGTGCTGGACGATTTCACCACCTGGGACGAGGAGAAGTACGCCTTTGTCAAGGAGGTTTTATGGCAGGAGGGCGGAAAGTTCGTAGGTCTTGACCATGCTATACCACTTGGCAAGAATGGTATTACTCTATCAGACGCTAACGGACTAAGCTAAGACTTAAGAGAGAAATCCACTCGCCGATTGCAGCGAGTGGATTTTACTATATCTGTTTCTTGATTTTGTTCAATGCGCCCTTTTCCAGCCTTGAAACCTGCGCCTGACTTATTCCTATTTCGTTTGCAACCTCAACCTGAGTCTTGCCCTGGAAAAACCGCAGATTAAGAATACGCTTCTCTCTGCTTCCGAGGGAAGAAATGGCTTCCTTAAGGGCGATTTCCTCCAGCCAGTTGTTATCGTCGTTGTTGTCGCCCAGCTGATCCATAACATAAATCGTATCGCCCGACTCGGAGAAAACAGGCTCATAAAGGGAGATAGGCTCGCTTATTGCCTCAAGAGCAATAACAACGTCTTCTCGTCGGCAGTCGATTTCCTTTGCAATTTCCTCTACGGTAGGCTCTCTTTTCTTCTCCGAAATAAGCTTTTCCTTTGCCTGCATTGCCTTGTAGGCTATATCACGAAGTGAACGGCTGACCCGTATCTGACCTGAATCACGGAGGTAGCGTTTCACTTCACCGAGAATCATGGGTACGGCGTAGGTGCTGAATTTTACCCCAAAATCCAGGGAAAAATTGTCAATTGCTTTTATAAGCCCGATACAGCCCACCTGAAACAGGTCGTCGGGGTTTTCTCCTCTGCCGGAGAAGCGCTGAATTACGCTTAATACAAGCCTTAAATTCCCGTTTATCAGCTCCTCTCTCGCCTTTTCATCACCCTCGGCTATTTTTTTCAGCAGTTCGGTTTTTTCCGACTCCTTGAGCACCTTCAGCTTTGATGTATTTATGCCGCTTATCTCGACCTTTCCGTAGTACACGCCAATCACTCCCTGTAAAATGAATACAGAAAAAGTATTGACAGAGAGTACCCCGATATTCCCATGCTGTTATGGTAATATATGGCGAAAGGGAGTAAATGGCTTTGTTATGGGCTTTTTTTATTGCAGTAATTTTTCTCCCGGAACTTTATTAAATGTAAACTTTGCGTTGCTGTAAAACCGGTAAACGCAAATCTGCGTTGGTTGAAAAATTACTGAATAAGAGCTATAATATTGAAAACAAAAGCAGGAACCGTTAATTGCGAAGTATTGCACAAGAAAGGATAAACATTATGAGCTTTGGACAAAATCTACAGTTTTTAAGAAAAATGCATAAGGGAATGACTCAGGAGGAGCTGGCGGAAATTATGAATGTCAGCAGGCAGACTGTTTCAAAATGGGAGGTTGACGGCGCATATCCCGAGCTTGAAAAAATCATCGAGCTTTGCAGGCTGTTCAACTGTTCTATGGACCAGCTTGTGCGGGGTGATATGAACGTATCGGGCGACGCATATTCCGATATAAGCGTAATCGAGGTCAGGGAGTTCCGCTATATCAGGTACGCCGTTATAAGCGGGGAGCCCGAGGATGACGCAAAAAATCATGTGCGGTTATGGGCGGAAGGCTTCGGAGTTGAAAACCCCGATATTATAGGCTGGGATTTTCCTGTTTTATCACAGGAGCAGATTAACGTTTACCACATGCACGGCTATGCGGCGGCTTGGATAATTCCCGAAGGATTTACAGATAAAATTCAAGGGGAAATTATAACCCAGCCAAAGCACAGGTATGCTAAGATAACCATAACCTCACCCTTTGACGCACCCTTTACGCTAATTCCTAATGCCTACAAAACCCTTATGTCTTATATCGAGGTAAACGGGCTTGGGCATTGTGAGGATAAAGGCGTTATTCCTTGCTTTGAGCGGGAGTATGAAAAAGACAGCGTAAGTTATATGGATGTTTTTATTGCAGTAGAATAAAAGGGAAGCCGCAGTTCTGAGCTGCGGCTTTATCTATTCTTCATCAACCAAATCCGGTATATCCGAATCAGGAAT
>JBJERK010000260.1:5277-10065 GCA_051882255.1 Ruminiclostridium sp. | reverse complement strand
AAACTGCCCGCAAGCCCGTTCCTCGTAGGAAAACGCCTTTACTATCTTCTGATTTCCTATCATTTCGTCAATAAAGGCGGTCTGCTCTCCTAAGGTAGCAGAGCGGAGCCTGAACATATTGTAGGTTCTTTTTGAAATGAACTTTGCTACAAAAAGGGAAATAGGCGTAAGAACAACCACCACAAGGGTTATAAAGGGGTCGAGAGTAAGCATAAAGCCTAATGTGCCGAAAATTGTTGCAACGCCGGTAAAAAGCTGCGAAAAGCCTAAAAGCAGACCGTCTGCAAACTGGTCGGCGTCGGAAATAACACGGCTTACAATATCTCCCGTCTGCCTGCTGTCGATAAAGCTAAGAGGCAGGCACTCGATTTTCCTGAAAGCCTCGCTTCTTATATCCCGCACAACGTTAAATGCAACCCTGTTGTTGATAACGCTCATGACCCACTGCATAAGCGCAGTAGCCGCCGCCGCAATTCCCGCACGGATAAGGTAAGGAAGAATAGCACCGAAGTCAACTGCTCCTGCACCGATAATACAGTCGATAGCCTGTCCGATTACGATAGGTATATAGAGCGTTCCCGCAACGCTTGCCGCCGCAAGCAGCACGGAAATAACCATAAGGGGCGAATATCTTTTTATATAGTGCAGTACCTTCTTAAGAGCGCCGCCTGCTTTCTTTTCCTTTTTCTCTTTTTTATCAGTTGCTTTCACCTGCTGCGCCCTCCTTTCTGAACTGGGAATTATAGATTTCGGAATAAACCTCACAGCTTTCCAGCAGCTCGTCATGCGTTCCCGTGCCCACTGCTTTTCCGTCGTCAAGCACGATTATCCTGTCGGCATGGCGGATTGAGGAGGTACGCTGGGAAACGATGAAAACCGTAGTATCTGTAAGCTCTCTCAGCGCTTTTCTGAGCCTTGCGTCTGTTGCAAAGTCAAGGGCTGAGGCGCTGTCGTCGAGTATAAGGATTTCCGGCTTTTTTACAAGCGCTCTTGCAATTGTAAGTCTTTGCCGCTGACCGCCGGACAGGTTTTTTCCGCCCTGTTCTATAACGTAGTCAAGTCCGCCCTCTTTTCCGTCCACCACTTCCTTTGCTTGTGCGATTTCGAGAGCCTTATAGATTTCCTCGTCGGTGGCGTTCTCGTTTCCCCATTTCATATTGTCACGGATACTGCCCTTAAAAAGAACGGCTTTCTGTGGCACAACTCCGATTTTTTCCCTGAGGGCTTCTGTTTTATAGTCCTTTATATCTATTCCGTCAATATATATGTCACCCTTTGTCGGGTCGTAAAAACGGGGGATAAGGTTAATGAGGGTGGTTTTGCCCGAGCCTGTACCGCCTATAATGCCTATAACAGAGCCTTTCTCTGCTGCAAAGTTGATATTTTCAAGGGAGCTTTCTCCGCCGCCCTTATAGCCGAAGCTTACGTTCCGGAACTCTACGGAGTACTTATAGCCCGAAAAGCCGCCGCTTTCCGTACCCTCGCTCATTCCCTCTCCGCTTTCAAGGGCTGCTTCAATACGGTTTCCGCAGGCAACCGCCTTTGTAATTGTGATAATAAGGCTTGCAAGCTTTATAAGCTCTACAAGTATCTGGGACATATAGTTGTAAAGGGCAACAACCTCGCCCTGAGTAAGCGCTCCGCTGTCAACCCGCCATGCACCGCACCATATAAGGGCGATTATAGCAATATTTATAACCGCAAATGTAAGCGGGTTCATAAGGGCGGAGATCCTGCCCACGTGCTTCTGTTCGTCGGTAAGCACAGCATTTGCCGCCTCAAACTCCCCGATTTCCTTTTCTTCCTTGCAGAATGCCCGTATTACCCTTGCGCCCGTAAGGTTTTCCCTTGTCTTGCCAAGCACCTTGTCCAGCTTTTCCCGAACGCTTTTGTAAAGGGGTATGCAGACCAGCATAATCCCGAAAACAATAGCGGAAAGCACGGGAATTGCCGCCGCAAAGATAAGAGCGGACTGCACGTCAATCGTAAACGCCATAATCATAGCGCCGAAAACGATAAAGGGAGAGCGCAGCAAAAGCCGCAGAGTCATATTTACTCCCGTCTGCACCTGATTCAAGTCGCTTGTCATACGGGTTATAAGGGTAGAAGTTCCCGTTTCGTCAAGGTCGGTATAGGACAGCCCCTGTATATGTCGGAAAAGGGCTCCGCCTACCCGTTTCGCAAAGCCTGTCGCCGCCTTTGCCGCAAAAAACTGCGCCGTTACCGAGAAAAGCAGCCCCGTAAGACCTATTCCTGCCAGCAGAAGGCACATATTAATAACGTACCCCTTGTCGCCGCCGCCAATGCCCCTGTCGATAATATCCGCAACCACAACAGGCACAAACAGCTCCAGCACTGCCTCAATGCACTTAAAAAGCGGGCTTAACACGGTCTCTTTCATATACCCGTGCCTTAAATAGCCCAGCAGCTTCATCATTTTTCTGTCATTCCTTTCTTTTGCCTGAATCCTTCTTATTATAACACAGTTTTCAGAGAAATAAAAGAGATTTTATAGAGAAAAGAGATTTTGAGAGAAAAAATATTGTGTTTTTGCAGCAAGGGGGCTGCCCGCCCCCTTGACCCCCGGCAAGCGCGACGGCGCTTGACCCGTTTGAAGCTTGATTGCGGCATTTGCTTTGTGGGGTGACATTTGCTGCACATTCGCAGCTTTTCTGCTGAATTTTTTGCAGACCTGTGCAGAAAGAAAACAGCAAGGCATAAATCCTCGCTGTTGTTTTCCGTTGTTCTGAAAGGCAGCCGCTAAATCGCGAAGCGGCTGAAAGTTTTCGGTCAAGCCTTTTTCAAAAGGCTTGCAGGGTATGGGGCGGCGCCCCATAAAAAATCTCTCTTCTCTCAAACTCTCTCAAAATCTCACCCCATCTCCATAATAATGCCGCAGAATATCTGCTGCCGAGGAGCCGGATTTTGCCATTTCGTTGGCGGCGTACTGGCTGAGGCCTGCACCGTGGCCGTAGCCCTTGGTGGTAAAGGAGAAAACGCCGTCGGAGTAGGAGACGGTGAAGGCGGTGGAGCGAAGACCGAAGATTCGCCAGATGTCGCCGCCGGAGAAGATATTTGCGCCTATCTTTACCGAAATAACGTAGCCGTCCTCGTTGGCGTTAAGCTCTGTGAACCATTTAGCGCAGTCGGCGGGCACCTCAATATCCGGATTGTATTCTGTAAGGGCAAGGCGGGCTTTCTCGGCAGTAATCTCGTTTACGCAGAGAAAGTTCCTGTAGCCTGTGTCAGCGGCGCTTTCGGCGGGCTGAAGATACGGAAAATCCCTGCCCCAGACGGGTAAAGCGGAGCAGGTCTTTCCTGCGCTTACAGAGTGGTAAACGGCGTAAATAGGCTGATTTTCGTAGGTTATTATGTGGCTTAGTCCGTATTCCGCCGCCTTTTCAAGGCTGCTCTTGTATCTCGCATAGTCCGTGCCGTAAAGCTCCCTGCATTTTTCCTCGGTGTAGAAGGGCTGGCAGAGCTTGGGACTGTCGGAAATATCGGCGTTTTCGGGGGCATTGTCCGGGTTGTCCCCGAAATCCTGCATAAGCCGCAGAGCGTAGGTTGCGGCAGCAGCAGCCTGTGCGTTAAGAGCCTCCTGCTCATAGTCTATCGGTATCTGCGCCGCAATACAGCCGGTTATGTATTCCTTTGCTGTCATTTCCCGCACTTCGCCGCTTTCCGTAAGCAGAACGTTAAGCTTCCCGGGAAAAACAGAGCCGGCGTAAGCAGTACTGCCCCTAACAGAAAGCGGAGTAAGAAAAATCGCCGCCGCCATAAAGATTATCATAAAAAGCTTGTCTTTCAAGTTTTCAATCCCTTTCCGTCACTTTATTTTCATTCAATTATATTGACTTAGCGGATGAAATATACTATAATATTATGTATTACAGCAAGGGCTTGAAAGGAAGTTATGCAAATGAAGACAAAATCAGGCAAGGCAATATTGTTATTTTCCTGCGCCGCAATAGTTGCAGCGGCGGCAGTTCGCTTTTTCCAGTACGTTACAATTATGGACTTTTCCACCGGCTTTTTCAAGTCGGGAACGGAGGCTATGGGGCTTCTCATATATATTCTGCTTGGAGCTGCGGCGGTGGGCTTTGTAATTTTTGCGGCAGCAGGCAAAAAGCGGGGCAACGCTGCTTACTTCCTGTCCTCGGACGGAATGGGCGAAAGCGCAACCCAGCCTCTCGGCATTGCTTTTCTTATTGCAGCCCTTATTACAATAACAAGCGTTGCAGGCTATATGCCCCTTGAGCGGTCGATTGCAGGCTTCTTTGAAAATGCGGGAGCGGTTATCGCCTCCCTTGCTTATGCGGCTCTTGGATTTATAATGCTGAAAAATACCGTTCCTCCCGCCTTTACGGGACATATCCACATTTTCCTTGCAGCCTACTGGTTTCTTGAAACAGCAGCCTTCTTCAACTCCGACCTTATCGTGCTGAATCATTCGGAAAACCTTATTCTCCTGTTCGGCTATATCTGTATGACGGTCTTTACCCTTTCCTGCGCCCGTTTTTACGCTCGCCTTGAAACAAAAGGCTCCCGTATGCGGGAAATAATCTCGGCGGGCTTTACCTTTCTGCTTTCGGGAACAGCGGTTCTTGCAAAATCCGCAGCGGTTCTTTTCGGCGGAGAGTCAGTAAAGGGCATGAGCGGAGTAAGCAGCGACGCCCTTTGTATGCTGGTGCTTTCGGGAACATTCCTGTTCACCCTTTTCTATACCGAAAAGAAAAAGGATATAGAATACCTTGCGGAAAAGAAGTAAGAATGAAAAGAAAAAAGGCT
>JBJERK010000260.1:0-5177 GCA_051882255.1 Ruminiclostridium sp. | reverse complement strand
TCGGCGGCTTCGGTTGAGGAGCTTTTAAGCCCGCCCCGACTTGACGAGGAGCAGACCGCAATATACGAGGCTCTGAGAACTGCGGCAGGCGGCTCGGTTTCTCTTAAATATCCGAAAAGCGGTCAGTACCGCAGCGCCTTTGTCGTACAGGACATAGACGGCGAGCCTACGAATGAAGCTATTGTCTTTTACGAGAAGCCGAATGTTGCGGAAGGCTCTTCCCTTCGGATAAACTTTCTTGATATGCAGGAGGGAAAGTGGGTTTCCGTTTACGACTTCGCCGCCTCGGGCAGCGAGGTTGAGCGGGTTATGTTCAGGGACTTAGGGGACAGCGAAACAAGCATTATAATAACCTACTATATACAGAATTCCTCGGACATGGCTTCAAGCGTTATAAAGTTCAGCGACGGAAGTCCCCGTGAGGTTTTCAGCGGCAGACATTCCTATATGGACGTATTCGACGCTGACGGAAACGGGAAAGAGGAAATGTTCCTTATATCCGCCGACCGTGCGGCAGGAACCGCCCTTGCCCAGACCTTAGGCTGGCGGGAGGGCAATTTCGGGGTTATCGGCTCTGCGGAGCTTAAGGTTGGATTTTCGGAATACAAGAGCGTAGTTTCGGGAAGCTGGGACAAAAGCGGCGTTCCCGCAGTTTTCATAGACTACGCCCTTTCCGACGGAAGCTTTTCAACCGACGCTCTAATCTGCTACGAAAACCGCCTTTCGGCAGTTACCGCCCTTTTTGAGTCAGGCGTTTCAAGGCAGGTAAACAGCTATACTCCTAACCTGTATTCTGCGGATATTGACAGCGACGGGATAATTGAAATTCCTGCAACAGCTCCCTTCCCCGGCTATGAAAACCTTACAAAGCCCGAGCAGGTCAATATGACAATATGGTACGAGATAGCGGACAGGGGAACTAAGCTTAATGAAAAATACCGCTCCTATTCCGGAACAAGGGGCGATTTTACGCTTATTATTCCTCCCCGCTGGCAGGAGCTTATAACCGCGTCGGTTTCTATTTCCGACGGGACGGTAAAATTTTCCCGCTATAACGGGGAAAAGAGAGAAACGGGACAGGAGCTTCTCGAAATACGCTCGGTTTCCCCCGGCTCTGCGACTGCACCCAAAGGATATATAAGCCTCGGCAAAAGCGAAGCTACGGGAAACAGCTTTTATGCAAAAATAAACGAGGGAGACTCTCTTTCCCTTACGGAATCTGAGCTTAAGGACTTTTTCATAATACGATAGGTGCAATATGATAGTTGAATCTAAAAAGGTGCTCGTCTGCGAGGACGAGGAGGCAATCAGAGAGTTTATTGTAATACATCTGAAGCGCTCGGGCTACGAGGTTTTTGACGCTGACTGCGGCGAAAAGGCTATTGATTTATGGAACAGCGGGCTTCGCTTTGACGTTGCGGTGCTGGACATAATGATGCCCGGAATGGACGGCTGTCAGGTCTGCAAATTCCTACGCAGCAGAAGTCAGACCATGGGTATTATTATGCTCTCCGCCAAGAGCCGTGAGATGGACAAGGTAAACAGTCTTATGATGGGCGCAGACGATTACATAACAAAGCCCTTTTCCCCTTCGGAGCTGGTTGCCCGGGTAGACGCAGTTTACCGCCGTGTTTCCCTCTCCCGCCCCAGCGAGGAGATAAACCCGGATATTTCCTCCGGTCCTTTCTACATTGACGCCCGCCGCAGGACGATAACCAAAAACGGAAAGCTTCTTGACCTTACTCAGGTAGAATATCATATCTTAGAATATTTCATAAAAAACGAGGGCAGCCCTATCGACCGTGACACGCTGCTTGAAAGGATATGGGGCTGTGCCTACTGCGGCGATGAGAAAATCGTTGACGTAAATATCCGCCGCATAAGAATGAAAATCGAAGACGACCCCTCCCACCCTCGCTACATCCAGACCGTCTGGGGCTTTGGCTATAAGTGGAACAGCGGAGAGAATGGGGAGAGAGAAGAGAGATTTTGAGAGAGAAGAGAGATAGGAGAAAATAGATTTTCAGCCTTTTTGAAAAAAGGCTGGCGAAAAACTTTCAGCCGCTTCGCGCAAAGCGGGCGGCAAGGCAAACAAATAAGAAAAACAGCAAGGACTCGTAAGCCTTGCTGTTTCTTTTTCGGGCAGTACTGCAAAACTCCCCAAAACGCAGAATTGCAAAAAAACAAACCCACACCGCAGCTGCGAATGTGAGTCGGATTGTTCCTAAAAACTAAAGCTGTAATCAAGCTTCAAACGGATGAAACGTCGCACGTTTCCGCCGGGGTCAAGGGGGCGGCGTTAGCCCCCTTGGCTTAAAATCTCAAAATCTCTCAAAGCCCTCCGTCCTGTGCCAGCAGCTCACGCCAGTTATCGGGGAAGCCGATAAGGTTCAGTTCTAAGATGTCGCTGTATTCGGCGACAAGCATGGCGAGGCGGGTGAGGAAGGTGCTGTTCCAGCGCTCTTTGCGGGGGTAGAGGTACTTCATTATGATGATATAATCGAAAAGGGTGTTTGAGATAGGTCGGTCGGAGTCGGGGGGCTGCTTCGGGGTATCGGGAAAATCGTTGGCGTAAAGGCGGTTATAGTGGGCGCAGTGGTTTCGAAGGGCGGAAAGGCACTGAAGCCAGTTTTCAACGCAGCGGTAAGGCAGACCGAAGGCGTCCTGAGCGATAGCCCGCTTATCCTCGGTTATAAGGTCGGAGAAAAAGGTATTGAGGGTTCCGAAGCTGAACAGCTCCATAATAACCCAGAGCGGGAAAGCGCCGCCGTATTTTCTCATGTGGTGGGTTACCATTTCCTCGCCGGTGTTGCTTTCAATCATACGGTCAACCTTGTTTAAAAACTGCTTGTGATTGTGGCGGCAGTCGAAGCTTGCCTCGTTAAGATAGCCCAAAGCGCCGTATTTAAGGGCGTGATAGTTGGAAACGTGGGCACGAAGCGTAATCTCAATCTCCTCTAAAACCGCAAGCAGCAGCGAGCGCAGCAGCCTGTCGAAATCGTAGATACGCATAACCGACTCAAAGCTTGTGCCCTCCCGATATGTATGCTTATCCTTGAGGAAAACCGAGAAATAATGCACAAGGCGGTAGTAATTTATGTTGGAAAGAGCGTTTATCGCATGCTCCTCGTCCTCGATTATACAGCCCCTGCTTCTCAGCTTTTCAAGCTGTGCTTCTATTGTAGCCGGGCTTTTTACCCTGCTGAAATTCCTGTTGTCCTGCTGTCTTGCCATACAAAAATCCCCTTTTTTCTTCATATTTATATTATACTTTATATAGGTGCAGGTGTCAATATTCTTTGCTCTGCCTGTAAATTTTCTTTTGTGCAGGGCTTTTTTGCTCATGCTTCAAAAAAATCCCGAAAAAAGAGTGACAAAACGGAAAATTTATGGTATAATAAAATCAATATAAGGTAAAGTTTACTTTACCGCTACTACTTTTGAAAGGATTGAGCCGATGAATTACGAAAAGTCCTGCGGCGCTATCGTTTACAGAAGATTTCACGGCAACACGGAAATTCTTCTGATACGGCACATAAAGTCGGGCTACTGGTCTTTCCCTAAGGGGCACGTTGAAAACGGGGAAACCGAGGTTGAGACTGCCACAAGGGAAATTAAGGAAGAAACGAATATCGACGTGCTTATTGACTCGGGCTTCAGAGAAACCGTTTCCTTCTCGCCAAGGAGAGATACCAGCAAAACCGTTGTTTACTTTGTAGCCAAAGCGCTTAACAACGACACAAAGCCCCAGCTTGAGGAGATTTCCGAGATACGCTGGGTAGAAATAGGTCAGGCAGCCTCCCACCTTACATACGATAACGACAAGCTTATCGTAAATAAGGCTAAGGCTTTCATAGCTCTTATGAAGTAAAGGCGGACGATAAGCCGCCATCTGCGGCGTCAACCGAGGGGCGGCAGGCACAAAGCCTTGCCGCCCCTCGGTTTCCTTGCATCTGACGACTTCTCGTCCACCTTTTGGTAACGATATATACAAAAAAAGCGTGGGCTTTTCGGCTCACGCTTTTGTTGTTTGATTACTGGGCATATTCGAGGGGGTTTATAAGGGTATCGGGGTCTGCGGGGTCGGCGAGGTAGTAAGCGCCGTCTGCTTTAACTAACATCATACCAGACGCTGTGTCAAATTTCTCAATATAATATACTTTCTTATCATCATAAATTTTTGTTTCGCCTGATTTGCAGTCAATAACATAATCCTTGATGCCAAGACTTTTTATAATCACATAATCACCGATTATATATGCGGTGCTATATTCATTACACTTAATCGGCTCAATTACACGGCTTCCGTCTTTCTTGAGAATAACAACATAAAGGTCGTTGTTAGAATTTCTTGAAGTAAATATAACATAATCTTCGGTAGCGTCTAAAACCTTAGTTATTTTGTATTCGGATAAATCGTGATTGACTACGTTAAAATCATTGTCAAGAATTACAGCCGTTCCTTCTTCATTTACATAAGCCGTTCCATGGCTGCACCATGAGCCGTTAAAATAAGGATTATCGGTATTTTCAAAAACAATTGACAGCTCTTCTGACTTTGTATTATATTTAGCTAAACTGAAACAATCATAATAAGAATTATATAATATAATATTCTCTCCGTAGATACCTAATATATCTGAATACCCATAATCCTCGGGATAATATGTTTTGTTATTTTTAAAATCATATGCCACATAATTGTAGTATTCCTTATCCATGTAGGTAATAAGGGTATCAGAGCAGCCATAATCACCTCTCTTCAACCCGTTTTTGCATATTTCATATTCCGAGGATAAGGGCAGCACCCATTCGCCATTCCAGTCAATAATGCCGAAATAATTCACGTTTCCGTCAAAGCTTTCTTCAACTTTATGTACGGGGTTGTAGTGTGCCAAATAAGAAGAATTACTCAGGCATTCGCCATCATATTCTTCGCCTGTAGCGAAATTATATATTTTTCCTTCGCCGGTTAAAGCTATATTGTGAGCTACTGCGGTAAAATAAGTATTTTTATCGTATTCATACAGCTTTTTATCAACAAGATTCAATGCATAATACTTACCATCTGCTTTAAAGGTCATACAGCCCTTTAGGAACGTGCTGTAATCTTTAATTTTCGGAACCTCCTTAGGCGGCGCTTCAGTTGTGGTTGTAACCAGTTTTTTAGGATCAAG
>JBJERK010000259.1:0-10074 GCA_051882255.1 Ruminiclostridium sp. | reverse complement strand
AAGACAAAGTTCGCAAAGAAGCTGCTCAACTTTGAAAAGGAAGGCGGAACTCCCGAGCAGTTCGAGGAAATCTCCGCAGGTTCACTCAGAAAGGCAGCCGTTGACGGCAACCTCGAGGAAGGCTCCTTCATGTGCGGCGCTATTGCGGGAATGATAGGCGAGGTTAAGCCTTGTAAGGATATAATCGAAGAAATGTTTGCACAGGCTGAAAAGCTTCTTAAGTTATAATTGAAACAGAAAGGATAAAAGTATGGCTACTGCACTTATAACCGGCGCTTCACAGGGAATAGGCGCTTGTATCGCAAAAAGACTTGCTAAGGACGGCTACGATATTGCCGTAAACTACTACCCCTCAGAGGGCGATAAGGCGAACGCTGAAAAGGTGGCGGAGGAATGCCGCGGTTTCGGCGTTAAGGCGGAGATTTTCCCCGCTGACGTTTCAAAATTCGACCAGTGCGATGAAATGGTAAAGGCGGTTAAGGAGCATTTCGGCGCTATCGACGCTCTTGTAAACAACGCCGGCATCACAAAGGACGGACTTTTAGCGAGAATGAGCGAGGAACAGTACGACGCCGTTATCGCAGTTAACCAGAAATCCGTTTTCAATATGATGAAGCCCGTCTGCTCCCTTATGATGAAGCAGAAGCACGGCGCAATCGTTAATATGGCTTCTGTTGCAGGCGTTTACGGCAACGCGGGTCAGTTCAACTACTCCGCTTCAAAGGCGGCTATAATCGGTATGACGATGACTGCCGCAAAGGAATTCGGCGCACGGAATATAAGAGTAAACGCAGTTGCTCCCGGTCTTATTAAGACTCCTATGACTGACGCTCTCTCCGACGAGCAGAAGAGTAAGATTTTCGCACAGATTGCATTAAAGCGCTTCGGCGAGGTAGAGGAGATTGCTTCGGTAGTTTCCTTCCTGCTCTCGGAAGAGGCTTCCTATATAACAGGTCAGACAATCGAAATAAGCGGCGGACTTGCTATGTAAGCCGCAAAGAAAGGGATAAAGATGAAAAGAGTAGTTATTACAGGTCTTGGGGTTGTAAGCCCTATCGGCAATACCGTTTCCGAGTTCTGGGACAATCTTAAGGCGGGAAAGCACGGCTTTACGCTTGACACCTGGTTTCCCGGACAGTCCGAGGAGCTTAACGTTGTTTCAAAGGTAAAGAATTTCGACGTTTCCGAGTATGTGGATAAGAAGGCTGCAAGAAGAACGGACGTTATGACCCTTTATGCAGTTTATGCCGCAAGAAAGGCTCTCGAGGACGCAGGAACGGATTTTTCCGACCTGGACCCTTACAGAAAGGGCGTTATTATCGGCTCCGGTATCGGCGGAATACAGACCACAGAGGAGCAGATTCAGGTTTACCACAACAAGAACCACTCCAGAGTTTCGGTTTTCACAATTCCTATGATGATAGGAAATATGGCGGCAGGAACAGTAGCAATACAGACAGGCTTCAAGGGCACAAACTACTGTACAGTATCCGCCTGCGCTTCCTCCAACCACGCAATAGGAGAAGCTTTCAGACAGATTAAGCACGGCTACCTTGACTGCGCTCTTGCAGGCGGTGCTGAGGCTTGCCAGATAGGCTTCGCTATGGCGGGCTTCAACAATATGCACGCTATTACAAAGAGCACCGACCCGGACAGGGCTTCTATCCCCTTCGACAAGGAGCGCTCCGGCTTTGTTCTCGGCGACGGCGCAGGCGTTCTCGTTCTTGAAGAATACGAGCACGCAAAGAAGAGAGGCGCTGCTATCTACGCAGAAATCGCAGGCTACGGTACAACCTGCGACGCATACCATGAAACCAGCCCCGACCCCTCCGGCGAGGGCGGAGCAAAGGCTATGGAGCTTGCAGTTAAGGAAGCGGGCGTTCCCTTTGAGACAATCAACTACTGCAACGCTCACGGTACTTCTACTCCCATAAACGACAGGACAGAAACCGCAGCTCTTAAGCTTGCCTTCGGCGATCATGCATACAAGATGGCTGTAAACTCCACAAAGTCAATGACAGGACATCTTTTAGGTGCAGCAGGCGGTATTGAAGCTATTGCAACCGCTTTACAGATAAAGAACGGACTTGTTCACAGAACAGCGGGACTTACGATTGACGACGAAGAGTGCGACCTTGACTGCTGCAAGGGCGGAAACAAGGAAATGGAAATTACAGGCGCAATCAGCAACTCCTTAGGCTTCGGCGGACACAACGCAACCCTGTGCTTCCTGCCGGTAAAAGACTGATATTCCGCAGAATAGAAAGGGACAACAGATATGCAGTACGAACACAACGAGCTTATGTCCGCAGTTAAGGAATATATCGACCTTATGAAGGAAAGCGGACTGGGCTATATAAAGGTAAAGAACGATAAATTTGAGATAGAGCTGGGCGAAAAGCCCGGTCCGATGCCGCCTATGCCGCCTATGATGCCTCAGATGCCGGCTATGATGCCCCCTATGGGCGCTCCCGCAGCAGCACCCGCTCCGGCAGCAGCTCCTGCACCGGAAGCAAAGCCCCCGGTAAGCGGAAAGGTAGTAAAATCCCCCATTGTAGGTACCTTCTACGCTTCCCCCGCACCCGACAAGCCCCCCTATGTTACAGTAGGCAAGGAGGTTCACAAGGGCGACGTGCTTTTCATTATCGAGAGCATGAAGCTTATGAACGAGGTAACAAGCGAATTTGACGGAAAGATTGCTGAAATCTACCTGAGCGACGCTGAAACGGTAGAATTCGACCAGCCCATTATGCGTATAGAATAAGCATAGGAAAGGAATATTGCCATGCAGATGAATAAAGAGCAGATTATGGAGATAATCCCCCACCGCGACCCATTTCTTCTTATAGACGAAATCGAGGAAATCGAGGAGGGAAAGAGAGTCGTTGCCTACAAGCACATAAAGGCTGACGATTTCTGGTTCAAGGGTCATTTCCCCGAATACCCCGTTGTTCCCGGCGTGCTTATTCTTGAAATGCTTGCACAGGCGGGAGCTGTAGCTATGCTTATGATGCCCGAAAATAAGGGAAAAATCGGCTTCTTCGGCGGCGTTAAGGAAGCTAAGTTCCGCCGTCAGGTTGTTCCCGGCGACACTCTGCGCCTTGAGGTTGAGATTATAAAGGTAAAGGGCCCCGTAGGCGTTGGAAAGGGAATTGCAACAGTAAACGGCGAGAAGGCTTGCTCCGCAGAAATATCCTTTGCCATTAAATAACGTTTTGCCTGAGGGAAGGAAACCGTAATGATTGACAAAATACTTATTGCCAACCGTGGCGAAATCGCAATACGGATTATAAGAGCCTGCCGTGAGCTTGGCATAAGAACTGTGGCGGTTTACTCAACCGCCGATAAAAACGCCCTCCATGCACAGATTGCCGACCAGGCGGTGTGCATCGGAGGCCCCAAAAGCTCAGAAAGCTATCTTAATACAAGAGCGCTCCTTGCAGCCTGTGAGATTACTGGCGCAAAGGCAATACACCCCGGCTTCGGCTTTCTCTCGGAGAACAGCCGCTTTGTCCGCCTGTGCGAAAAGTGCGGTATAAAGTGGATAGGCCCCGACGCTTCCGCTATGGACGCTATGGGAGACAAGGCTAACGCCAAGGCTACCATGATTAAGGCGGGAGTGCCTGTTGTAAGAGGCTCGGACGGGGTTATCAAAGACCTTGACTCTGCAAAGGCTATCTCCGCAGACATAGGCTATCCCGTGCTTGTAAAGGCGAGCGCAGGCGGCGGCGGAAGAGGTATCCGCAGAGCCGACAAGGAAAGCGAGCTTGAAGCAGCAATAACCGCCGCAAAGCAGGAAGCTTTGCAGTTCTTCGGAAACGACGACGTATATATCGAAAAATTCATTGAAAATCCCCGTCATGTTGAGATACAGATACTTGCAGACGAGTTTGGGAACGTGGTGCATTTAGGCGAGCGGGACTGCTCCTGCCAGAGAAGAAACCAGAAGGTTCTTGAAGAAAGCCCAAGCCCCATTATGACTCCGGAGCTTCGGGCGAAAATGGGCGAGGCAGCGGTAAGAGCGGCTAAGGCATGCGGCTACCACAATGCAGGTACGGTAGAATTTCTTGTGGACAAGGACAGGAACTTCTACTTCATGGAAATGAACGCAAGAATACAGGTAGAGCACCCTGTAACCGAAATGGTAACGG
This sequence comes from Ruminiclostridium sp., assembly GCA_051882255.1. GTDB lineage: Bacteria > Bacillota > Clostridia > Oscillospirales > Ruminococcaceae > Ruminiclostridium_E. The sequence continues at coordinate 5,923 of JBJERK010000259.1, read as the reverse complement.
GTATCGACCTTATAAAAGAGCAGATACGGATTGCTGACGGACTGCCCCTTGACTTAAAGCAGGAGGACATAGAGCTTACCGGTCATGTTATCGAATGTCGTATAAACGCAGAAGACCCCAAGCACAATTTCCGACCCTGCCCCGGAAAGGTAGAGTCAATCCACTGCCCCGGCGGCTTCGGCGTAAGAATAGATACCGCTGTTTATCAGGGCTACGTTATCCCGCCCTACTACGACAGTATGATTGCAAAGCTTATTGTTAAGGGCAGGGACAGAAAGGAAGCAATTACGAAGATGAAGGTTGCCCTTTCGGAAATGCTTATCGAGGGCGTTCAGACAAATATCGACTTCCAGCTTAACCTGCTCAGGGACAAGGAATTTGAGAGCGGAATTTTCGACATAGGCTTCCTTAACAGGAAGGACCTGTCTTAATACTATATAGCGGCGCTTCGGCGCAGGAGGCACAATGGCACTTGAGGATTTGTTCAAGGTGGTCAAGGACCGCTTTAAAGAGGACAGCAAAAGCGAAAAGAACTCAGGCGGCGTAGAGATACCAAAGGGGCTGCTTTTTAAATGTCCCCGCTGCGGAACGGTTATTTATAAGGACGATTTCGACCGCAACAAGGCGGTCTGCGTGTCCTGCGGCTACCACGCAAGAATAGGCTATCGGGAAAGGCTTGAAATGACAGCCGATAAGGACAGCTTTACCGAGTTTGACGAGGGAATGACCTCCCTTAACCCGATAGGCTTCCCCGAATACGAGGAGAAAATTGCAGAGCTTCAGGAAAAATGCAAGATGAAGGAAGCCGTGGTTACAGGCGTCTGCACAATACACGGCTACAAGACCGTTATCGGAATAATGGACAGCCGCTTTATGATGGCAAGCATGGGCAGCGTTGTAGGCGAAAAGATAACGAGGGCTTTTGAGTATGCAACCGCAAACAGCCTTCCCGTAGTACTTTTTACCGCTTCCGGCGGCGCCCGTATGCAGGAGGGTATAGTTTCCCTTATGCAGATGGCGAAAACCTCGGGAGCAATTGCCCGCCACAACGAAGCAGGACAGCTGTACGTTACCGTAATGACCGACCCCACCACAGGCGGCGTTACAGCCTCCTTTGCAAGCCTTGGCGACATTATAATCGCTGAGCCGAAGGTACTTATAGGCTTTGCGGGCAGGCGTGTAATTCAGGGCACGATAAAGCAGCAGCTCCCCGACGATTTCCAGACTGCGGAGTTTATGCTCCAGAACGGCTTTGTGGACATGATTGTTGACCGAAAAAGTATGCGGGGAACATTGTCAAAAATTTTCAGAATGCATAATTATGTAAAAACGGAAGAAATTTCGGGAAAGGAAAGTTGAAATGAGCGAGCTTACAGCTACCGAAAGACTTGCCGTAATAAGGAATAAGAACCGCCCCACGGTAAGGGACTATATACCGATAATTTTCAACAACTTCCTTGAATGTCACGGCGACCGCTACTACGGCGACGACGCAGCAATTCTCGGAGGAATAGCGACCCTTAACGGAACGCCCGTAACTGTAATTGCACAGGTAAAGGGCAGAAACTTAGAGGAAAATAAGAAATCCAACTTCTCAATGCCCCACCCGGAGGGCTACCGCAAGGCTTTAAGGCTTGCAAAGCAGGCGGAAAAGTTCCACAGGCCTGTTATCTGCCTTGTGGATACTCCCGGCGCTTTCTGCGGAGTTGAGGCGGAGAAGAGGGGACAGGGAGAAGCGATTGCCCGGAACCTTATGGAATTTATGACCTTACGTACTCCCATTGTTTCGGTGGTGCTTGGCGAGGGAGGAAGCGGCGGCGCTTTAGCTCTTGCAGTATGCGATGAGCTGGCTATGCTTGAAAACGCCCTTTATTCTGTAATTTCTCCCCGTGGGTTTGCTTCTATTCTCTGGAAGGACGCTTCAAGAGAGCTGGAGGCTACCGAAATAATGAAAATTACGGCGGAGGACCTTGTGAATTTCGGGGTCTGCGAAAGGATAATTGACGAGGCGGAGGGGGGAGCGCACTGCGACCTTAACGCAACCGCCATGAATATCGCTGACTATCTGAACGAGGCTGTGCCGAGGCTTATGAGAACCGACGAAACCGCCCTTCTCGAAAACCGTTACAACAAGTTCAGAAAAATAGGAATGTTTGCTGAATAAGCTTTTTTGGTGCATTTGCGTTACCGGAATTTAAGCAAACTGCATAAAAAACAAGAAAAATAGTATCCTATATTCTGCAAAAGCTAAAATTTTCAAAAATTTCAAAAAAAAGCGAAAAAGCTATTGATTTTTTTATATGTATCATTTATAATGATTAAAGTCAGTACAGACATTATATCTGAAAATATAATCACAAATGGAGGCAATCAATATGATTTTTGAAAAGGTTAAGAACATCATCGTTGACCAGCTTGACGTTGACGAGGAAAAGGTAACAATGAACGCTAATATCCAGGACGATCTCGGCGCTGACTCTCTCGATATCGTTGACCTCGTTATGAGCTTTGAGGACGAATTTGACCTCGAAATCCCCGACGACCAGGTTGAAAACATCAAGACCGTTGGCGACGTTGTTAAATATATCGAAGACAAGACAGAATAATCAAATAAGTTCACAAAGCCGCAGGCAAAAGTCTGCGGCTTTAATTTTGCGCTTTTTGAAAAATTATGCTTGACAAAACCGAAAAAGTAGGTTATACTGAATTTAATATCACAAACGCAATGATAGGGAACAAAGCTCTGACGCAATTTCAGAGAGCTGCCGTCCGGTGCGAGGCAGTATTGCGGATTAGTCATAACTCACCCTTAAGCGGTCGGCTGAAACCTCGGAAGTAGGCTTGAACGGGTTCTCCCGTTACAGAGATACGCATTGTCTGATGCGGCAGAGTGGGCGTATTATGCGCCAACAGAAGTGGTACCACGAGGATTACTCCCCGTCTTCTAAGGAAGGCGGGGATTTTTATTTTGTATTGATGTACCAGAGAGTTCAGACGCAGCATATTTGAAAGGAAAGAGAAAAATGGAAAACATGGAAAAGTACAGACGCAACTACTACAACCCGCCGAAAAAGGAATATGAATGGACAAAGAGGGAATATATAGAAAAGGCGCCCCTCTGGTGCAGCGTAGACCTTCGTGACGGAAATCAGGCGCTTATCGTGCCTATGAGCCTTGAGGAAAAGCTGGAGTTCTTCAAAACGCTTGTTCGTATAGGCTTCAAGGAAATTGAAATCGGATTTCCTGCGGCAAGCGAAACGGAATACGAGTTCTGCCGCGCCCTTATCGAAAGAAAGCTTATCCCAAGCGACGTTAAAATTCAGGTTCTTACCCAGTCCCGTGAGCATATCATAAAGAAAACCTTTGAGGCTCTTGAGGGCGCAGAAAATGCAATCGTCCACCTCTACAATTCCACCTCCGTAGCTCAGCGTGAGCAGGTTTTCCGCAAGGAAAAAGCGGAGATTACGGAAATTGCGGTTTCGGGCGCTAAACTTGTAAAGGAATATGCGGCGAAAACGCCGGGAAATTTCAGCTTTGAATACTCCCCCGAAAGCTTTACGGGAACAGAGCCGGAGTATGCTCTTGAAATCTGCAACGAGGTGCTGAAAATATGGGAGCCGACTCCCGAAAACAAGGTTATAATCAACCTGCCCGTAACTGTGGAGCTGTCAATGCCCCATATCTACGCAAATCAGGTAGAATATATGTGCAGCGGGCTTTACAAGCGGGAAAATGTTATTGTCTCCCTCCACCCCCATAACGACCGTGGCTGCGCTGTTGCTGATACGGAATTCGGTCTTCTTGCAGGAGCGGACAGAGTTGAGGGAACTCTTTTCGGAAACGGAGAGAGAACGGGAAACGTGGATATTGTTACCCTTGCACTTAATATGTACAGCCACGGGGTTGACCCGAAGCTGGACTTTTCCGACCTGCCCTCCCTTGTTAAAATCTATGAGCAGATGACCTGTATGCACGTCAACGAAAGACAGCCTTACAGCGGCTCTCTTGTTTTTGCTGCATTTTCAGGCTCCCATCAGGACGCTATTGCAAAGGGTATGCGCTGGCGTGAGGAGGGTAAAGCTGACTGCTGGAACGTACCCTACCTGCCCATAGACCCGAAGGATATAGGCAGGCAGTACGACGGGGATATTATCCGTATCAACAGCCAGAGCGGAAAGGGCGGTATCGGCTATCTTCTTGAAAAGAAATTCGGCATTATCCTGCCCGCAAAGCTTCGTGAGCAGGTTGGCTACGCTGTCAAGGATATTTCCGACAAGCAGCACCGTGAACTTTCACCCGACGATGTTTACGCAGTATTCAGCGGTCAGTTCGTAAATGCAAACGCTCCCTTAAAGGTTGCGGACGTGCATTACACTCAGCTTGACGGGGCATTCACCGCCAACCTTACAACAATCTACCGTGGGGAAAAGCATATTGCCACCGGTACAGGAAACGGCCGCCTTGACGCAGTTTCGGACGCACTGAAAAAGCTGCTCCATATAGACTTCTCGATTATAAGCTACTCGGAGCAGGCGCTTGAACAGGGCTCAAAATCCAACGCTATGTCCTATATAGAGATAAGCATGGGGGACGGAAGCCTGTCCTGGGGCGCAGGAAAGCACTCGGATATTATCGTTTCCTCAGTTTATGCGCTGGTCTGCGCTTTAAACAGGGGAATGACAAAATAAGGAGAGGGTTATGGTTAATTCAAAGGAATGGAACTGGAAAGAGGCGGAGCAGGACGCATGGCTTGCGCCCTCGGAGGAAAGCTACTACTATGCAGAGAAGTGGCTTGGCGAGGGAAGAAAAAGGCTGCTGGACCTTGGCTGCGGCTTAGGGCGGCACTCGGTTTTCTTCCACAAGCGGGGCTTTAGGGTTACCTCCTGCGACCTTTCGGAGTACGGAATAAACCACCTTCGGGAGTGGCAGAAGCGGGAGGGAGCGGATTTCCGCACGGTTGTATGCGATATGAAGAAGCTGCCCTTTGCGGATAACGCTTTCGACTGTATTTACTCCTATCACGTTATGTCCCACACAGATACGGCGGGAATCAAACAGGTTTTAGCGGAAGTGCGCCGTGTTTTAAAGCCCGGCGGAGCAATTTTCTTCGACCTTTGCTCAAAGGACGCCTGGAGCTATACCTGCTCGGACTACCCGCACGCAGACGAAAATACCCTTATTTTTCAGGGCGGCGTTGAGGACGGTATTCCCCACTTTTTCGCAAATCTGAACGATATTGTAAAGCTGCTGTCGGATTTCAGAGTGAATAAGATACGGCATATTGACGACGTAAGAACGCCTTTGGGCAGAGGCGGCGGACGGCATTATTTCATAGAAGCGGTTGCAGTCAAGGAAGCGGCAAGCCCCGACTATTCGGGCATTATCGGCAAGACCGTCTCGGGAAAAATCGACCGCCCCTTAGGCTCGGTGCACCCGAAATGCCCCAACATCATGTACGGTGTAAATTATGGCTATGTTGAGGGTATTATGGCGGCGGACGGAGATAATCAGGACATTTATCTTTTAGGCTGCAATACCCCCGTAAAGGAGTTCTCGGGTAAGGTTATCGCCGTTTACCACCGCTACAACGATATTGAGGACAAGTGGATTGTTTCCGCCGACGGCAGGGACTATTCCGACCGTGAGATTATGAAAAGCATAGCCTTTCAGGAGCGGTATTTTGACGGCGAGCTGTTTCGGTAAATGAAGTATGAACGATAATAAATCACAGAAAAAACTGCTGTTTATCACAACGGGCGGCACAATCGCCTGCGGAAAGGGAGAGGGAAGAACGCCGGAAAGGGGCGGAGAAGAGCTGCTGTCGGCGCTTAAGCTGCCCTGTAAAGCGGAAATTCTTGATCTTATGAGCATTGACAGCACAGACCTTTCTCCCGATAACCTGCGGCAGATATATGAGGCGGTT
>JBJERK010000258.1:0-2510 GCA_051882255.1 Ruminiclostridium sp. | reverse complement strand
ACTGCGGAGCATAAGCTTATCGAGGCTCAGCATATTGCGGAGCGTACAAGATACGATATGGAAATGCTGCGTGAAATAGGTACCTGCAAGGGCGTTGAGAACTACTCACGCATTCTTTCGAGAAGACCTGCAGGCAGTACTCCCGTAACCCTTATTGACCATTTCCCCAAGGATTTTCTGCTGCTTGTGGACGAAAGTCACGTTACCCTGCCGCAGGTAAGGGGAATGTACGGCGGAGACGCGGCAAGAAAGAAAAATCTTGTTGATTTCGGTTTCAGACTGCCTTCCGCTTACGATAACAGACCGCTCAACTTTGACGAGTTTTACGGTAAAATCAATCAGGCTGTATATGTTTCCGCAACTCCGGGACCCTTTGAAAAAGAGCATGCAACTGTTGTGGCGGAGCAGATTATCCGTCCTACGGGACTTGTTGACCCGGAGATAATCGTAAAGCCTACCGATGGGCAGATTGAGGACCTTGTTTCCGAGATAAATCAGCGCATTGAGCGTAAGGAAAGGGTGCTTGTAACAACCCTCACCAAGAAAATGGCGGAGGATTTGACGAAATATCTTGAACGACTTGAGCTTAAAGTCCGTTATATGCATCATGATGTTGATACAATTGAGAGAATGGAGCTTGTAAGGGATTTAAGGCTTGGAGTTTTTGATGTTCTTGTGGGCATTAACCTGCTTAGGGAGGGTCTTGATATTCCCGAGGTTTCTCTTGTGGCTATACTTGACGCCGACAAGGAGGGCTTTTTAAGAAGCGAGTCCTCTCTTATCCAGACGGTGGGCAGAGCTGCACGAAATGCAAACGGACAAGTAATAATGTACGCAGATACAGTTACGAACAGCATGGAAAATGCAATAAGAGAGACAAACCGCCGCCGTGAAATTCAGAAGAAATATAACGAGGAGCACGGAATAGTGCCCAAAACCATAATCAAAGAGGTAAGGGACGTTATCGAGATTTCTTCTCCCTCCGAGGACAGCCCGAAGAAGCTTAAGAAGCTGCCGCCCCAGGAAAAGGAGAAGCTTATCGCCCAGTACACCTCAATGATGAAGGAAGCCGCAAAGATGCTTGATTTTGAGCAGGCAGCATTTTTCAGAGATAAAATAGCAGAGCTAAAGAACCAGGAGAGCAAGAATGGCAAACGATAAAATCGTTATACGAGGCGCCAAGGAGCATAACCTTAAAAATATAGATTTAACAATACCGAGAGACAAGCTTATTGTAATGACAGGTCTTTCAGGCTCGGGAAAATCCTCCCTTGCCTTTGATACAATCTACGCCGACGGTCAGCGCAGATATATGGAGAGCCTTTCCTCCTATGCAAGAATGTTTTTAGGACAGATGGAAAAGCCTAACGTTGAAAGCATAGAAGGACTTTCTCCTGCAATTTCAATCGACCAGAAAACTACTTCAAAGAACCCCCGTTCAACCGTTGGTACTGTTACTGAGATTTACGACTATTTAAGACTTCTGTATGCCCGGATAGGCGTTCCCCATTGTCCCGTATGCGGCAAGGAAATCCGCCAGCAGACGGTTGACCAGATTGTGGATAAGGTAAAAGCCCTCGGCGAGGGAACGAAAATCCAGATTTTAGCGCCTATTGCAAGAGGCAAAAAGGGCGAGTATCAGAAGGAGCTTGAAGGAATCAGAAAACAGGGCTTTGTCAGAGTTCGGATTGACGGGATCATGTACGACCTGTCCGAAAAGATAAAGCTTGAAAAGAATATAAAGCATAATATAGAGGTGGTTGTTGACAGGCTTGTTGTAAAGCCCGAAATCGACTCCCGCCTTACAGACAGCATTGAAACCGCTGGAAAGCTTACGGACGGGCTTGTTTATATAGACGTAATTGACGGTGAGGAGCTTCATTTTTCCCAGAATTACGCCTGCCCAGAGCATAACATAAGCATAGACGAGCTTGTGCCGAGAATGTTCTCATTTAACAATCCCTTCGGCGCTTGTCCCCATTGTACAGGTCTCGGAGTATTCCGCAGGGTAGACCCTGCCCTTATAATCCCCGACCCTGAGCTTTCAATAAGACAGGGTGCTATCAAGGCAAGCGGCTGGAACTCACTTGACGACAGTTCAATTGCTATGATGTATTATAATGCAATTTCAAAGCACTACGGCATTTCCCTGGATGTTCCGGTAAAGGAGCTTAAGCCCGAGGAGCTTGGAATTTTCCTTTATGGAACAGGCGGCGAAAAGATACGGGTTGACGTTATAGATTCCTTTGGCGGAGGTTACAGGTATTCGGATTTTGAGGGAGTTATCAACAATCTTGAAAGGCGCTATAAGGACGGCACGGAAGCCTCCCGAAATGAAATAGAAAACTATATGCAGGACAGCCTTTGCCCGGTCTGCAAGGGTGAAAGACTTAAAAAGGAAGCCCTTGCGGTTACGGTTGCAGGAAAAAATATCAACGAATTTTGTAAAATGAGCATAAGCGACGCTTTAGAATTTATTGAGAATATGCAGCTTTCCGAAAGGGATATGC
>JBJERK010000257.1:0-10131 GCA_051882255.1 Ruminiclostridium sp. | reverse complement strand
CCCCCTTGGCTCAAATCTCTTTGCTTCTCTGGGGCGAGCAGCCCCCTTGGCTCAAATCTCTCAGAATCTCCCATAATGCCCCTCTCCACGAAGAGTAGAGGCTAAAATCTGCAAATACTATTGACATTTTCTCCCGTTAAGAGTATAATATATGATAACACGGTAAATGCGGTTTACCTTTTTGCGGCAAAAAGAGTAATGAAAGGAAAAGAGATATGGTACAGATTAATAACCTTATGAAAAGCTATAAGGGCTTTAAGGTTCTGGACGGGCTTACAATGTCCATTAATAAGGGCGACGTTTACGGCTTTCTGGGCAAGAACGGCTGCGGAAAAACTACCACAATGAATATAATCTGCGATATTATCCCGAAGGACGACGGGGAAATTATCTTAGGGGACGGGGAAAATCCCATAAAAATAGGCTATCTTCCCGAAACTCCCGCCCTTTTCGATTATATGAACGGATATGAGTATCTGGAATATATTGCAGGCTGTGCAAAATACAAGGGCGACGTTAAGAAGAGAATCGCCGAGGTGCTTGAAATTACGGGCATGACCGAGGGAGGAAGACGGCGGATAAAGGGGTATTCGAGAGGTATGAACCAGCGCCTTGGTATTGCCGCTACGATTTTTACAAATCCCGACCTTGTAATACTTGACGAGCCAACCTCCGCACTTGACCCCGAGGGCAGGGCAGAGGTTATGGCGATAATAAATAATCTTACGAGAACAGGCTGTACAATTCTTCTCTGCACACATATCCTGTCCGACGTTGAGCGTGTTGCCAACAGAATAGGAATAATGCGGGGCGGAAGGCTTGCGGCGGAGGGAAGCATAAGCGAAATTCTGGACAAGTACCGCATAAATACGATTGAGTTTGCGGCGGCTGAACCCTCTGAGCAGACGGAAAGCCTGCTTCGGTCGGCGGCGTTTACCAAAAACGTAAGCTTCTATACCCAGTCGGGGCTTTATGTAATTGAAGTTGAGGACGAGGACAGGGGAATGGCGGAGCTTGTGCGGCTGATTGCGGACAACAATATCCCCGTAAGAAGTCTTCGTGCTTCAAGACCTACCTTAGAGCAGGTTTATCTTGACCTTGTTTCGGGAAATTGAGGAAGGAGGAGAAAATATGCTTAAAAACGGACTTAAAAAGGAATTTATGCTTTTCTCGAGAACAGGAAAGCTTATCGGCGTAATACTTGTTATACTTATCTTTTCAATTATGGACCCGATTATGTTTAAGGGCATGGGTGCCATGGTAAGCGCTATGGCGGGCTCAATTCCTGCTGATTCGGGGGCTGAGCTTTCGGAGTATATGCAGACGATGAAGGATATGGCGGCAATGTTCGAGGGCTTCAGCGCCTCCTATCTCGTAGGCACATCAATCGCCGAGGTTACGGGGCTTGGACTTATAATCCTTATGTTTATACTGATGAGTACAGCCGGGGGAGAGCAGAAAAAGCGCTCCGTAATTATTCCCCAGTGTGCAGGTCTTACGCCCGCAGGCTATATTGCGCCCAAATTTCTGATTTATCCCCTTACATCATTAATCCTCTCGGTTCTCGGGGTTTATTTAAGCTCGGGAGTTTCAAGTCTTCTTTTCGGCGGTACTCTTGGTATGGGAAAAATAACCCTTGCCGCCTTTTCTTTGGGCATTTACATGGCGTTTATCTCGGTTTTACAGCTTTCAATCGGAATCTGTACGGGAAGGCCGGGAGTTTCGGTTATTATTGTAATAATTGCAACCTCCATAATACCTATGGTACTGTCCTCCTTCAGGGTTGACCGCTTCAATCCCTTTGCTCTTACGGGAATTGCCACAAACGCTGCAATTTCAGCAGGCGGAGAAGCGGGCGGTGCAGTCTCGGAAGCGGCGGGCGGAAGCTTTGCAAATATCAGCGCTATGATGGAAAGCCTTTCCGCAAGCGCTGAGGTTGACGGCTTCAATGCGGCTGTAAGTATCGGAGTTACAATTGTAATCTCGGTTATTCTTTACTTTATGACACTGTTCGTACTTACCGCAAGACAGGTTAAGAACGAGGGCAACGAGCCTGTACTATAATTTTACGAAAGGCGTAGAAATGAAGCTTAAAAAATTACTTTCCGCCCTGCTTGCGGCGGCAATAGTCACATTATCAGCCTGCGGTACCGCTCCCGCACAAACGGCGGCGGGAACCACAACGACGGCGGAAAGCACAGCTGCCGCAGAAGAAAATACGACAACAGAGCAAATCACAACAGCGGCGGAAACCACAGCTGCCACAAAAGAAACAACAGCAAAGGAAACAACAGCCGCCGGAGAAACAACGGCGGAGGTTACCACACAAGCTGCACCCAAAGGCGGGGAAGGGAAGAGCTATAACGCGGCAGACTACCTGCCCGAAAACTTAAAAGCAACTCCCGCTCTCTGGAGGGTTACGGATAAGGAAACAGGAAACAGCCTTTATATGATGGGAACGATACACATTACTCTCGACAGCACCTTCCCGCTTCCGGACTATATTATGGAGATTTATGAGGGCAGCGACGGGGTTGCGGTTGAATACGATATAAGAAAAATCCAGAGCGATTTTGTTGTGCAGTTAAAGTACCTTTCCGCCTTTGCTCTTAACGACGGAACTACGATTAAGGACCACCTTTCCCCCGAAACCTACGAAAAGGCAAAGCAGTTCCTTACCGACTGCGGCTTATACAACGAGGCTTTTGACTTATATAGCGCCGCTTACTGGGAGAGTCTTATTACAAGCGCTGCGTTAATGCAGCTTGAGGGAGCCGATGTTGATACGGGAATAGATAAGTATTTTATGGAACTCGCTTCAAAGGACGGAAAGCAGGTAGTAAGTATCGAGCAGCTTTCCGACCAGACCGGCGCTCTTGCCGCTATGAGCGACAGGCTTGTTGACAGCATTATTTCCGACAGCATTGACAAAATCGACAGTATGCCCGAGGCGATATGCGGCTTGTATGAAACCTGGGCTAAGGGAGATATTGAGAGCATGGAGGAAATCAACGAGCTTGAGGATGCGGAAATCCCCGAGGAGCTTAAAGAGGATTACGGGGTGTCTAAGTATTATCTTGAAGAAAAGCGCAATATAGGTATGGCGGAGCGGGCAAAGGAGTTTCTTAAGAACGGCGATAATCTTTTCTATATGGTAGGTTTTGCCCATTTCTGCGGAGAGGGAAGCGTTATAGACCTGCTGGAAAAGGACGGATATAGGGTAGAAAGGCTGTACTGATTGATAGCTCTTCGCTCGGATAAGCAGATATGACAAAATGAGCCGACGGCAATTTACTGCCGCCGGCTTTTCTTTAAACTTACCTGTTCTTGTCATTTCTGCTGAAATCGGGATGAGCAGGTTATGCCCCAAAAAGAAATTACAGATTATTCAGCCCGTATTTCTTTAAGATTGTGGGGAAGTCACGGTAGCTGTAGTCAAGGTCTACGTCCCCCTTTATTCCGTCAACCTTTCCTGTAAAGGAGTACTGCCAGATATAATAGCCGCCGTCGTATGTAACCTTGTCGTTTACCTGTGCCAGCCATACGGAGTACTTGTCCAGCACCGTCATGTCAAGATATGCTTCAATCCAGCCCTTATAGGAGTAGAACATGGGGAAATAGTTGTTCTCCATAAGGATTTCAAAGAAGGCGTCTATCATCTGGGTAAGCTTCTTCTTGCCGATTTTGCCCTGGAACTCCTCTTCCATATCAAGGCATACGGGGTACTGGATTTTGCAGTCCTTCAAAATCTCAACATAGAAGCGGGCTTCCTCTTTTGCCTCGGCAACGGTTGTAGCATAGCTGTAGAAGTAAACCCCTACGTCAATTCCGTTTTCCTGAGCGCCCTTGATATTCTGACGGAAGTAGTCGTCCTCCTTCATTGTGTTGTCCTTGCCTGCTCTGCCTCGTCCTGCCCTTATAATGGCAAATTCTACTCCCGAGTCAGCAACCTTTTTCCAGTCAATATCGCCCTGAGCGTAGGAAACGTCGATACCCTTACGCTTTATATTAGGCTCGTCAATCAGAATATCCACGGTCATATCCTCGTACTCGTATTCGGGACGCTTGTCGATAAACTTACCCGCCTTTGTTATCGTAATAGTTCTGAATCGGGTATAGCTTGAGCTTTCGGTAAGGGTAAGGGTACCGCTGCACTTTACCGCCGACTTTGCGCCTACCGTAAGGTGTCCGTTTACCGTAATACTGCCGCTTAAGGTAACCTGCAGCTTGCCTCTCAGCTGCAAATAGCTTCCTGCGTTGGTTACTATTTTTCCGCTTAGTATGCTGTCGCTGCTCTTATAGAAGGAAAGCTCGCCCTTGTTGAGTATGTTTGCGGTTTTGTACATTTTCACTGCCGAGGAGGTTTCAAGCTTGCCCTTGTTGTAGATAGTAAGGTCACCCGCAATATTCAGAGAACCGCTTACCGAGGACTGGACAAGACCGTAAACGCTGAAATCGGAGTTCTTCTTTACGGAAATTGTGCCGCTGCTGTGCAGCTCGCCGCCCTGAGCTACTGCAAGCTCGCCGTAGACGTTAATCTTACCGCTGCTGTAAATCTTGAGCACTCCGCCGTTCTTTACGCTGAGCTTTGTGCCTACGGGTATATCAATCGGCTTTTTAAGCTTTACTGTATCGGTTATTGTGTATGTATAACCCTCCAGAAGCGTGCTTTTTCCGTCCCATTCGATTACAGAATCCGCGGCGGACGCCTTTACCGAGAAAATCAGCGTGGCGGCGGCGAAAAGCCCCAGCCACAGCAAAAACGCCGCAACAGGCTTCATAAATCTGCTGCATTTAACCATTTTACTTCCTTTCCGGGGAATTACTGAAAATCCCCTTGACTAAAGATTTCCCTGCTATACATATTCTCTCATATTTGCTGATAAAAGTCAATCTTTTTCGGCAATTACCATTATTTTTCAAGGACGGAGAGTTTTTGAGAGAAGAGAGTTTTTGAGACAAGGGGGCTGCTCGCCCCCTTGACCCCTCGGGAGCGCGGCGGCGCTCCACCCGCAGGAAGCTTGATTAAAGATTTTGTTTTAGTAATACAACAGACACACATTCACGGTTTTTCTGCGTATGTTTATTTCTGAACTGCATCTCTAACTCCATTAATCGAAACAACCACATAGTAAGCCCACAACAACTGTGAATGTGCAGCAAAGTCGCCCAAAAAGACAACTGCAATAATCAAGCTTCAAACGGGTCAAGCGCCGGTGCGCTTGCCGGGGGTCAAGGGGGCGGGCAGCCCCTTGGCTCAAATTCTCACACAAAAAATCGGCTTGCAGACCTCTCCGCAAGCCGACCCTTTATTCAACTCTTACTTCACAACAATATTAACCAGCTTCTTAGGCACAGCAATCTGCTTGACAATAGTCTTACCCTCAACAAGGGGCTTAACCGTCTCGTTTTCAAGCGCAGCCGTAATCATTTCCTCCTGAGAAAGCTCGGCGGGGATATTAAGCTTAGCTCTTACCTTGCCGTTAATCTGAACGACTATCTCAATAGTCTCCTCAACGCAAAGCGCCTCGTCGTAGGTTACCCAGCTCTGCTCGGAAAGAATACCGCCGAAAATATTGTGATACATTTCCTCTGTGATATGGGGAGCAAAGGGATTGAGCATAATAAGGAAGGTGCGAAGCTCGCCTCTTGTGATGCTGCCCTTGTCGGAAATGTTGTTGAGCAGGGTCATCATCGCCGCAATCGCTGTGTTGAACTTAAGGGCTTCAATATCCTCCGAAACCTTCTTTACCGTGCGGTGGAAGGCAGCACTCAGCTCCTTGCTGTATTCCTCGCTGTCGGTAAGAATGTCCTGAAGCGCCCATATCCTGTCAAGGAAGCGCTTGCAGCCCTTTAAGCTGCTTTCGCTCCAGGGAGCAGCCTGCTCGTAGTCGCCCATAAAGAGAACGTAAACACGAAGAACGTCTGCGCCGTACTCGTCAACAACGTCGTTAGGGTCAACTACGTTGCCTCTTGACTTGCTCATCTTAACCCCGTCAGGTCCTAAGATAAGTCCCTGTGCCGTTCTTTTTGCATAAGGCTCGGAAACAGGCACCTCGCCGATGTCGTAAAGGAATTTATGCCAGAATCTTGAATAGATAAGGTGTCTTGTAACATGCTCCATACCGCCGTTGTACCAGTCAACAGGCAGCCAGTACTTAAGCGCCTCCTGTGACGCAAACTCCTTGTCGTTCTTGGGGTCGCAGTACCGCAGGAAGTACCAGGAAGAGCCTGCCCACTGGGGCATAGTATCCGTTTCCCTCTTAGCGTCGCCGCCGCACTTGGGGCACTTGCAGTTTACGAAGGAGTCGATTTTTGCAAGAGGGCTTTCGCCGTCTGAGCCGGGCTGGAAGTTGTCAACAGGCGGAAGCTTCAAGGGCAGCTCCTCGTAGGGCACGGGAACCATTCCGCAGTGAGGACAATGAACAATCGGGATAGGCTCTCCCCAGTATCTCTGGCGGTTGAAAGCCCAGTCCTTCATCTTGTACTGTACGCCCTTTTCGCCGCAGCCCTTTTCTGCCAGGATTTCAAGCATTTTTGCAATAGCTTCCTTCTTGTTGGTAATTCCGTTGAGAACGCCGGAGTTTACCATCTCGCCGTCGCCGGTATAGGCTTCCTTTTCAATATCCCCGCCCTTGATAACCTCGATAATGTCGATACCGAACTTCTTTGCGAAGTCATAGTCACGGCCGTCGTGGGCAGGAACTGCCATAATAGCGCCGGTACCGTAGCCCATCATAACGTAGTCGGAAATATAAATCGGGATTTCCTTGCCTGTAATGGGATTTATTGCAGTAAGTCCCTCGATTTTAACGCCTGTCTTGTCCTTGACAAGCTGTGTTCTTTCAAATTCGCTCTTCTTGCTGCATTCTTCCTTGTATTCATCAAGAGCAGCTATGTTTGCTATACTGTCCCTGTACTTTTCGATAATGGGGTGCTCGGGGGCGATAACCATAAAGGTTACGCCGTAGAGGGTGTCGGGACGGGTAGTATAGATACGGAGCTTTTCGCCGTTTTCCTTAACGGTAAAGTCAACAAAAGCGCCTACCGACTTACCAATCCAGTTTTCCTGCTGGAGTCTTATATTGGGCAGGAAGTTTACCTCGTCAAGTCCCTGCAAAAGCTTGTCTGCATACTCGGTAATCCGTAAGTACCAGACTTCTTTTGTCTTCTGTACAATCTTGCTGTGGCAGATGTCGCACTTGCCGCCCTGGGAATCCTCATTTGAAAGAACTACCTTACAGCTGGGGCAGTAGTTTACAAGGGTCTTATCCCTGAATACAAGTCCCTTTTCAAACATTTT
The DNA here is from genome assembly GCA_051882255.1 of Ruminiclostridium sp. GTDB lineage: Bacteria > Bacillota > Clostridia > Oscillospirales > Ruminococcaceae > Ruminiclostridium_E. The sequence goes on along the minus strand of JBJERK010000257.1, from coordinate 2,828 downwards.
GAGAAAAATCCACTGTGTCCACTTGTAGTAGTCCTCGTCGGTGGTGTCGATAACTCTTGACCAGTCGAAGGAGAAGCCTACTCTGCGGAGCTGGCTTGTGAACTTTGCGATATTGTTGTCCGTTACCTTTCTGGGATGAACGCCTGTTTTGATTGCTGTATTTTCTGTGGGCAGTCCGTAAGCGTCAAAGCCTATGGGGAAAAGGACGTTATAGCCCTCTAATCTTTTCTTCCTGCTTACTACCTCAAGACCGGAATAAGCCTTTATATGTCCTACGTGCATACCTGCACCCGAGGGATAAGGGAACTCAACGAGGGCATAGAATTTCGGCTTCGGGCTTCCCGTAACCGCCTTGAAGCTCTCGTGCTCGTCCCAGTATTTCTGCCATTTGGCTTCTACTTCTTTAAAGTCGTATCTCATTTTGCTGTTCCTTCCTTTTGTTCAGGCTGCCGATAAGCAGCCGTCTGCGTCGTCACCCGCCAAACGGCAGGCACAAAGCCTAGCCGTTCGGCGGCTTCCTAGCATACGACTACTTCTCGACAGCCTTTTGATATTATATTATTGTTGCCTTTAACAGTCAAATATATTAAATAGTATAATACCGCTTTAAACTGTTGTCAAGAGTTTTTCGCTCAATATCAACCGATTTCCTCAATATCTCGCAAAATCCGGCAGCTCGTCCTTTGTTATATAAAGCTCGTTGTTGTAGGCGTAGTCAAGCTCCTCGGCTGAAACCTGCGCATAGCTTATAGTGCCGTCGGAATTGATGATATAGTCTCCCTTCCAGAGGACAAACCATAGCCACTTTGCATTATCCCTTGCCACATAGTCGGGGTTCGGAATACGTCCGCACTCGGTAAGCGCCGCAGGCTTTGTTCTTATTGTGTAGCGGATTGCGTCCAGCATACGGGAATTTCCCGAAATATCCGAATCTGAATACATATCCATTCCCACAATATCCACAAGGTCGTCTCCCGGATAAAAGTCTGCGCTTTCTCCGTTCCATATCCAGATAAGCCCGTTAAGCTCGTGGTATTCCGTCATACGGCGGTAGATAAGCTTATAAAGCCACAGATAGCTGTCCTTGTCCCGTCCCCACCAGTACCAGCCGTTTCCTGCCTCGGGCAGAGGTCTGAACAGCACAGGAACTCCCTGTGCTTCCAGCAGCTTTAGCTTGCTTGCAACGCTGTCAATGTCGTTGATAAGCTTAAGGCACTCCTCGCTTATCCGCCCCGTCTGCCGATAAGCTTCAAGAGATGCGGGGTTAAGCAGGGCAATATCATTGTCCGTAACTGCATTTTTCGGATTAAAGTCGGTGATTGATATATTGTAATGGGAGTTTTCCTCCGTGGGTGCATACCAGTACCAGCTATAACTTACAAGTCCTCCGCTTTTCCACCACCGGGCAGCCATATCCAGCTCGTCCTCGCTGTTCTTGTCGGCACCCTCGTAATACTCGGTAAAAATACCGATGTCGGCGCAGCGGATTGCGGGGTATCTTCCCGTTTCCATGTAGATTGCGTTCATTTCGGTATTTGTTCCGGAGGTGCAGTACTGCCCCGTAAGAACCCTGTTTCCGTAAACGTCTGCAAGGTATCTCTTGACCGCCTTTGCAGAGTCGGTTGCGTTCTTGTTTATGCAGCCGTTTGAAACCTCGTATGCAAGGTCGGTTACCGTAGAGCTGTTTTCAATCGTTATATCGTCGATATAAGCCGTTCCCGAAAGAACCTGTAGGGTAAGCCTGTTTTCTCCCTTTCCCAGATATACCCCGTCAAGGTAGAAGTAGGTAAAGTCCATGCTTTCCCCTGCGTAAACCGCTCCCCATATCGTTCCGTCAATGGTCTTGTAGCTTCCGTCGGCGCTGTCTGTTTCCTTATCGCCGCCTGTTATAATTGCAACCTTCGTTCCCGCCGTACAGATACGCACGCCGATTTTATAGTGCTGTGATGAGGGAACGGTTACGGTAAGGGTTGCGTACTCCTTGTTGGCAAGACAGATAAACCCTGTTCCGTTGTAGCCCGAAAGCCCCTCGGTATGGGCTTCTGCGTCGGAATTGAATTCAAGCTGATAGCTTTCGCTGTATTCCTCGGGAGAAAGCACGAAATTTCCGGGTTTGTGTGTGTCGTAACTTACCGCCTCGGGAATAATAACCGTTTCCTGCTCAATTTCCTTGTTGTCAGCAGGGTCCTCGGTTGTATACTCGGGCTTTGGCATACTGTCATAGTCGATAGGGGTAGTACAGCCCGAAAGGAGCGGGACTGCACCCAAAAATAAAGCAAATATAAAAGCCGTTAACCTTTTTCTCATTTCGCCAGCTTTCTCTCCTGAACCTTTATAACCGCCATGTCGCCGCTGTAAATCGGGCTGCTGAAATTAGCCGCCTCTCCGTTTATTTCAAGAATTATCTCGCTTCCCGGCACCGTTGGGTCTATGCTTATATAGTTGAGCAGGTCAAGCAGTATATTCCCGTTTTCACTGTAGGGCAGGCTTATGCTTTCCCCGTTCAGGGTAAGGGTTATCCCGCTTTTTGCCGTCCTGTCAAAGGGAATTGCGTTTGCGGCAGGCTTTTCTTCGGGGATTTCTTCTGCTTTTGGTGCAGTATCTGCTTCTCCCGCCTTTTCCGTCTTTTCCTCCTCAAAGCTCATTCCTGCAAATAAATTCATATATTCGCTTTCCTCGTCGGTAAGCGGTAAGTCTTCTTCCTCTGCGGCAGGGGCTTCTTTCTCTGCGGCAGGAGCTTCTTCCTCTGTAACAGGGGCTTCCTCCGCTTTTTCGGCGGGGCTTTCTTCCGCTGCGGCGGGGCTTTCTTCCGCTGCGGCGGGGCTTGC
>JBJERK010000256.1:0-2521 GCA_051882255.1 Ruminiclostridium sp. | reverse complement strand
GTGGGGAAGTTTGCAAAAAGCCAGCTGATTACAAATGAAAAACCAAGTATTCCGATAACAGCGCCAATGCCGAAAAATACCAGGAATACTATATTTTTCTTGATTTCCTTGAAATTCAAAGACAGCGCACCGCAAACCTTATCGTAGCAGCCGAATACTACCAGCATTGTGCCGCCCGAAACTCCGGGGATAATATTCGCTACTCCGAAAACAAGCCCGTAAAGAACGGCAAGTAAATTCTGCATATCTTAAATCCTTACTTTCTTGAAAGCTTCATAAGCTCAGCGGGAAGCTGTGATACAATCGTTACAACAAGAGCAATAATCACCATCATAAGGTCAACCGAGGCAAGTCCCAGGGCAGTATTCAGAAAAGGCACAAATACAAGTATAAGCGCCGCCGCCACAAGTATGCCCGTAACCGTTCCTGCAAAGGACTGTCCCGACCTTATCGCCGTAATAATGCTCTTTTCCGAAAGGTTTACCCAGCAGGAAATAAGCAGACCGAAAACGAATATGAGCAGGAAGTTAGCACTGCTCTGGGGAGTCAGATTACTTATCGTTTCCGCCGAGTTTACCCCGTAGCCCGAGGAAATAAGGTAGAAAATTACCTCTGCTGCCGCAATTCCCAGCGCCTGCACCAAAGGACGGATAAAGAAGCCTTTTCTTAAAACGCCCTGTCCGATATATACCGAGGGGTTCATTACTGCCTTAAGGTCGGCTGTGTTTTCAATAAACATATACGCCGCAGCAGGAACTATAAAGGCTGAAATTATTGTGGCAAGAACAGGGTTAAGTATGAACTGTGAGCCGAGAACAAGGTTTACAACAGCGAAAAGTATAACCGTAACAAGCCCTGTAAGGGAAGCGGAAATACAGCGCTTTACATTAGCGTGTATCTGCCGCGCGCTTCTCATTGTGTCAACCGCAGTTTCAAAGCTGTCGTCTCCCGTCATTATGTCGCATACCTCAAAGGCTGCTCCCGAAACGTTCCTTGCAAGGGAAATACCAACGTCAGCAAGCTCAAGAATATTGCTGTCGGAAGCGCTTTCTCCTGTTATCGCAACAATCTCTCCCGCTTCCTTCAGCTTCTTTATGACAACAGACTTCTGTTCGCCGGTAATGCGGGCGAAAACGCCTGTTTCCTTAAGGTCGGGAAGATGTTCGGAAAGTTCTCCCGAGAGCATATCTCCCGTAACAATTCCCTGTTCCTTTATGCCTATCTTTGCGGCAACAGCTCCCGCAGTTTCGGGGCTGTCTCCCGTAAGCATAACAACCCTTATTCCCGCCTTGTAGCAGTTTCTTATAGCGGCAGGGATATAGTCCCTTGTGGGATTGTCAAAGGCAATAAGCCCCATAAAGCTGTAACGGATGCTGTCTATTGCTTCGGGAACGGGCTCTTCTTCGCCCAGCTGTGCAAATGCAACCGCAAGCACGTTGTAGCCCTGCTTTCCGTAGGAAATACGCTTGTTCTGAACTGTATAAAGCATATCTCCCGGAACGTCGCACAGCGGCAGAAGCTTTTCGGGCGCTCCCTTTATGCAGAGCAGCCGGCTTCCGTTTACCGTCCAGAGATTGCCTGCTGCACCTAAAGCCTCGTTAAAGGGATATTCCTTTATAAGCTCGTTTTCGTGCAGCTCCTTGGGGTCTGCGCCCTTGAAGGTTGCGTTAAGTATAATCGCCTGGTCAATAGGGTCGGTAGGGTTCTTCCGGCAGGCAAGAACGGAAATGTTTGTGAGCATAGCGGAGTTTGCGGTAAGCTCGTCTGCTACCTCTGTCCTGTTTTTAGTAACAGTACCGCTTTTATCTATACATACGCAGGTAACTGCGTTAATATGCTCGATTGTCTTGAGATTTTTTATAACAACATTCTTGCTTTCGATTTTTTTCGCGCCCTTTATGTAGTAAAGTCTTACCAGCGAAAGGGTCTGGGCGGGAATAAAGCAAAGGGCAAAGGCAATTGCGGGGTAAAGGGTGTTGTAAAGGGTATTTAAAATCGGGTTTTCGTTATTTATATCGATGGCTGTAAAATTGAAAAGACAGCCGAAAACAAGCATAACCGCAGCAATTATAGTAAATACGTTCGTGGTTCTCAGCACCAGCTTTTCAAGGGCTGTATAGTATTCGTCCGTTTCAGCAGGAGCGCCGAAGGTCTTGAACGCCTTTGTGTCAACGCCTGTTGCGGTAACTCTTGCGGCAAGTCTTCCGCTTACTATCTTTGTGCCCTTATAGATACAGCTTTTCTTCAGATCCTCGTTAAGGCTGTCTGCGCCCGTTATTTTGGTAACAGGAGTCTTGTCTTCGGTGAAAATGCTTTCGTCAACGGTAAGGTCGTGTATTTCAAGCAGGTGTGCGTCTGCGGGAACGCTTTCGCCCTCGCTTAAGATAAGAATATCGTCGGGTACCAGCTGCTCACGGCGCACCGTTACAACCTCTCCGTTTCTTACAACCCGGAATTCCGTTTTCGAGCGGCGCTTCACTTTTTTGCGCCTTTCCGTTCTTCGCGGAAATTCCGTAGCCTG
>JBJERK010000255.1:0-2522 GCA_051882255.1 Ruminiclostridium sp. | reverse complement strand
TGTTTTTAAGCTCGTCAAGAAGTCTTACCGGCTCAATTCCCACCTGTATCATTCGCTTGCCGGGACTGTCCCAGGTTATGGCGTACATCATGCTTTTTCCCTCGGCGGTATTCGGCGTAACGTCCTGACACATTGACAGGCTCTTGTCGGTAAGCATGGGCTTGAAAAAGCTTATCTGCTCGCCTGAATCAAAGCTGAAGCCGTAATAATCCGGTCTTGTTCCCGAATAAATTGTGCCCGTTTCGTCAAAAATATGTATCTCGTCGATTGACATAAGCTCCGCAATTCTGCTCAGCTCTTCTACGCTGTATTCTGCGTCGGGATTATGCTCAAGCATATAGGCAACCGTCTTTGAGCGGATTATGTATTCCTCCTTAAGGGACTCGACAAGAGCCTCCTCGCTGCGCCTGTTTTCCTCGAGAACGCCCTTTACCTGATTTATCATAACCTCTCCGGTTCTTACCGCGCTGCTTTCGTTATTGTAAATCAGCACAATATAGGTAAACACCACCGCCAGCAGCACTGCCAGAGAAACTGTTATAACAGCATTCCTGAACCTTAGTTCCTTTGTATTGTTTTTCACATTAAATCTCCTGAATTTATCAGACTGCCAAAAAGTATCAAGCAGGCTGATATTTATACGACAAAAACGAAAAAGCGCCGATTTTTGTGCAGTATGCATTTCCCGCACCGAAGCTTTTACGGAATTTCCCCTGCTGCCTCTCCTGTTTTCGGTGCTGAAGTAATTCTCAGCAAATCAAATCGCCTGTAGTTTTCAAAGGCAAAAGGATTTGACGGTATCCCGACAGCCTGAGCCCGTGCTTCACAATGAATAAAATTATTATACCATATTAATGAATCAAATACAATACCCGACCATCATTTGCCCGCTCATTTGCTGAAAACTTTCGTTTTTTTATAATTAGTCTATTGCAAAACAGACACAAGTATATTATAATATACAGAGAAATTGTTTATAAAGGCAACCCAGCACAATTACCGGCTGCCGCCTTTGTCGCAAGCTTACCTGCATATTTTCGTCATCTTGCACAGAGATTTCTTGTTATACGTCAGTATGCCTGAAAAATTTCTGTACAAACATACAAAAAATCTACTGCGTAATCGGACGACGATAATTATGTAGCATTGCCTGAATAATAAACAGTGAAGCATTTTGGGAAATTATGCACGTAAGCAGACAGATAAACTTATGTCAGGTGCAGGACTGCAAAAAGAAAGGAAGATGAAAAATGAATGAAGTGAAAAAACCGAAAAAGCCGCTGATATTTTATTATTTTGTGGTACTGATTGTGCTTATGCTTTTTAATCTGCTGTTTATGCCGAGTATTATGGCGCAGCAGATAAAGGAAACGGATTACGGAACCTTTATGACTATGGCGGAAGAGCAGAATATCGGCAGAGTTCAGGTTCAGAACAATCAGATTCTCTTTACCGATAAGGAAGAAAAAACTATCTATAAAACAGGTCTTATGTACGACCCGGGACTTGTTGACCGTCTTAAAGCCTCGGGAGCTGTTTTCTCGGGGGAAATCGTTGAGGAAACCTCGCCCTTTCTCTCCTTTTTGCTGACATGGATACTCCCTTTGGTTATTTTTATAGGACTTGGACAGTTCCTTACCAAGAAGCTTATGGACAGGGCGGGCGGCTCAAATTCCATGATGTTCAACATGGGCAAAAGCAACGCCAAGGTTTACGTCCAGTCCTCAAACGGCATAAAGTTTGCGGATGTTGCAGGCGAGGACGAGGCAAAGGAAAGCCTTACCGAGATAGTGGACTATCTGCATAACCCCGACAAGTACAAGGAAATCGGCGCTTCCATGCCTAAGGGAATTCTGCTTGTAGGACCTCCCGGAACAGGTAAAACTATGCTTGCAAAGGCTGTTGCAGGTGAAGCAAACGTGCCCTTTTTCTCAATGTCCGGCTCGGAATTTGTGGAAATGTTTGTGGGCATGGGCGCTTCCAAGGTGCGTGACCTGTTCAGGCAGGCAAAGGAGAAAGCGCCCTGTATCGTATTTATCGACGAGATCGACGCAATAGGTCAGAAGCGCAGCAGCGGTAAAATGGGCGGAAACGACGAACGGGAGCAGACCTTAAACCAGCTGCTTACGGAAATGGACGGTTTTGAGGGCAACAACGGCGTAATTATTCTCGCCGCAACCAACCGTCCCGAATCCCTTGACGCAGCACTTACCCGTCCGGGACGTTTCGACCGCCGCGTGCCGGTAGAACTGCCCGACCTTAAGGGAAGAGAAGAGATACTTAAGGTTCACGCAAAGAAGATAAAGCTTGCAGGAGATGTGGATTTTACAAAGATTGCAAGAATGGCTTCCGGCGCTTCCGGCGCAGAGCTTGCCAATATCGTAAACGAGGCGGCGCTGCGGGCTGTAAGAAACGGCAAGAAATCCGCTTCGCAGGCTGATTTGGAGGAATCCATTGAGGTTGTAATCGCAGGCTATCAGAAAAAGAACGCTATCCTTACCGACAAGGAAAAGCTGGCGGTG
>JBJERK010000254.1:0-2534 GCA_051882255.1 Ruminiclostridium sp. | reverse complement strand
TCGTACCAGCAGCCCCATTCGTCAACGATAAGTCCTACCTTATGCTCCTTGTCGTAGCGGGACATAATCTGGTCGTGGCGGGTGACCAGCTCATCCATATACAGAGTTTTCTCGATTGTATCATAATATTCATTATCGCTGAAATCCCGTGCGCTGCCTTTCTTGCTCCAGTTGCCTGAGGGTACTGTATAGTAGTGCAGAGAAATTGCATTCATAAGTCCTGCACCTATATTTTTTATAATAGTTTCAGTCCAGTTATAGTCCTCTGCATTAGGTCCGCAGGCAACCTTGAAAAGCTCCCCGCCGAAGTTCCTACAATAAGTAGAATAGCGGCGGTATTCATCGCAGTAGTACTCGGCTCGCATATTTCCGCCGCAGCCCCAGTTTTCGTTTCCTATACCGAGATACTTGAGCCTCCATGCCTTTTCTCTGCCGTTCTTTCTTCTCAGCTCCGCCATGGGTGAAATGCCGTCAAAGGTCATATATTCAACCCATTCGGAAAGCTCCTGTACCGTACCGCTTCCTAAATTTCCTGCGATATACGGCTCGCAGCCCACAAGCTCGCAAAGGCGGAAGAACTCGTGTGTTCCGAAGCTGTTGTCCTCGGTAACTCCGCCCCAGTGAGTGTTTACCATCTTCTTTCTTGAAGCCTTTTCGCCTATTCCGTCCTTCCAGTGATACTCGTCCGCAAAGCAGCCGCCCGGCCAGCGGAGAACGGGAAGCTTTATATTTCTGAATGCTTCTATAATGTCATTTCTGATACCGTCAGTATTCGGGATTGATGAGTCTTCACCCACATAAATTCCGTTATATATGCACCTGCCTAAATGCTCCGAAAAATTACCGTAAATCTCACGGTTTATATGACTTTTCCTGTCAAGGGGATTGATTATCATTCTGAGCTGTTTCATAGAAACCTCCGTTATGTCGTTATAATTCAAGTATATAATACGGCTTGATTATTGTCAAGTACCGTGAGCCTTGTTTGTTGACTTTATCAGTCCTTTATGCTATAATAAATGAAGCAAAAGAAAAGAGATTATTTGAATGAGATATGAAAACACAGTAACGGGGATTTTCCTTGAACGCCCCAACCGCTTTATTGCTTATGTCAGCCTGAACAGAAAAACTGAAACCGTTCACGTTAAAAATACGGGACGGTGCAAAGAACTGCTGATAAATGGGGCAGAGGTTATTCTACAGAAATCCGATAATCCCCTTAGGAAAACGGCTTACGACCTTATCGGAGTTTATAAAAAGGGGACAGGCTGGATAAATATTGACAGCAGCGCTCCCAACAAGGTTGTCCTTGAATGGCTTAAGGGACAGGACTACGACTGTATAAAGCCCGAGTATACCTACGGAAAATCAAGGGTTGATTTCTATATGGAGCGGGGCGGCGAAAAGCACCTGCTGGAAATAAAGGGCTGTACTCTTGAAATTAACGGAGTTGGCTATTTCCCCGACGCGCCAACCGAACGTGGCGTGAAGCATTTGATGGAGCTGGCTGAGGCTGCAAAGGCGGGGTATAAATGTGCTGTCGGTTTTGTTATTGCAGTAAACGGAGTTACGAAAGTTCTGCCTAACGACGCAACTCACCCCGAGTTCGGAAAAGCCCTTGATTATGCGAAAAAAGCGGGAGTAAGGATAATATACTACCGCTGTAAGGTTACCGAAAACGAGCTTGAAATAATTGACGAGGAGATAAATTGATGGGAAATTCAGATTTTCAGATTTTAAAGACAGAGGGCAGAGCCCGCAGAGGCGTTTTCACCACGCCCCACGGGGTTATACAGTCCCCCTTTTTCATGAACGTAGGAACAGCAGGCGCTATCAAGGGCGGAATTTCCTCCGTTGACCTTAAAGACCTTAAAACTCAGGTAGAGCTTTGCAACACCTATCATCTGCACCTGCGCCCCGGAGACGACGTTGTTTATAAAATGGGCGGACTGCATAAATTTATGAACTGGGACAAGCCTATACTTACCGACAGCGGCGGGTTTCAGGTTTTCTCCCTTGCAAAGCTCCGTAAAATCAAGGAGGAGGGTGTCTATTTCAGTTCCCATATCGACGGCAGAAAGATTTTTATGGGTCCCGAGGAGAGTATGCAGATTCAGTCCCACCTTGCCTCAACTATTGCCATGGCATTTGACGAGTGCGTTGAAAATCCTGCGGAATACAGCTATGCAAGCGCTTCTGTTGAGAGAACAACCCGCTGGCTTCACCGCTGCAAGGCAGAAATGGAGAGACTAAACTCCCTGCCTGAAACGATTAATAAAAAGCAGCTTCTTTTCGCTATAAATCAGGGTGCAACCTACGTAGACCTGCGTATTAAGCAAATGAAGGACATAGCGGAGCTTAATCTTGACGGCTATGCAGTAGGCGGTCTTGCGGTAGGAGAGCCGACCGAGGTTATGTATCATATTCTGGACGAGGTGCTGCCCTTTGCACCTTACGAAAAGCCACGTTATTTAATGGGAGTAGGCACTCCCTCAAATATTATCGAGGCGGTTTACCGCGGAATTGATATGTTC
>JBJERK010000253.1:0-10203 GCA_051882255.1 Ruminiclostridium sp. | reverse complement strand
CAGAAGGTAAGGGATTATGTCCGTGACTTTTATATATTCGGCTTTCGCACAAGAGAAGATTACAACACTAAGAGCAAAAGGACCTACGACAACGAAAAGCGCAGAATAGAAAGCTGGCTGTCCGATTATGTGCATACCGAGCTTTCTGGACATAAGAAGAAGGTGGCTGTTAAAATAGATTGCAGCCGTATCTATCGTAATCCTTTATATAAATGCTATAAATCCGCAACCTATACCGAAAATGATATAAAACTTCACTTTATCCTTATGGATCTCCTTGAAAACAGGGAAATGAGTGCTTCTGAAATAACCGATATGATTGTTTCCGAGTACGGTATGGTATTCGATATTCAGACAGTAAGACTAAAGCTTAAGGAATATTCCGAAGAGGGCTTACTGCTTCAGCGTAAGGTTGGGAAATCCCTGTTGTTCAGAAAATCGGGTATCTATATTGATGATATTGTAAGAAATTATCCCCTGCTTTCCGATATGATAACCTTCTTTTCCGAGGAAATGCCCTTCGGAGTTGTGGGAAGCTTTATTATGGACAAAGGAGATATAGCTAACAGCATATTTACCCGAAAGCACGCATATATGGTGCATACCCTTGATGATGAGATACTGCTGGATATACTCTCTGCCATAAGAGAAAAAAGAGCCGTTACTTTATCCTGCGTCAGTCTGAAAAGAGGGAACAAGATGGATATTACCGCAATTCCCCTCAAAATACACAGCTCTGTCCAGACAGGAAGAAACTACCTTATTATGTACTATGAGACGCAGAAAAGGCTGTTTTCGGTAAGGCTGGACAGCGTTAAATCGGTAAGTATAGGTGAAATATGCGAAAAATACGATAAGTATTATGAATATTACGAAAAGAATAAATGTTGTCTTTGGGGAACAAGCTTCGGAAATAAGCGCATTTACGGTCAGAAAGAGAAAGTGCATATTGAAATACTTATTGACGAAAAAACGGAAGGGTTTATTCTGAAACGTCTTGAACGGGAGGGCAGGAACGGAAGGGTCACAAAAATTGAGGAGGGCAGATATGCCTATGACGCCGAGGTTTTTGACGCAAACGAGATGTCACCCTGGATAAAGACCTTTATCGGAAGAATAGCCGCCTTTGATACTGCCAATACAGAGCTTAAGGAGAGATTTTTTAGCGACATTCGCCAGCTTTATGATATGTACGGAGGTGATGAGGAGTGAAGCTGTTCTCTGAAATTAACTGCACATACTATAACATAACCGAAAAGATATTAAGGCAGAAGGCTGTTAAAAAGGAAGAAATAAGGCGAATAATCGGCAAAAACGGCTTCTCGGAAACAGCATTATTTCTTGAACCCCAGTTAATAGGAAAAAGCAATATCGGGCTTCTCTCCGAAAAGGACGGAATATATACCTCTATACTGAAAAATAAGCCCCATATTCCTCTTACTACCGCGGAGAAAATGTGGCTCTGCACTGTTCTGAATGATAAGAAAAGCTCTCTGTTCCTTGATAAGGAGCAGAAAGCCCGACTGTATGAGCTTCTCGGGGCAGAACCGTTGTCTGATAACAGCTTTATCTCCTTTTTCGACCGTTATACAGACGGCGATGATTTTGAAAATGAGGATTATATAAAGCATTTCAGAAATATTCTTCGCTCCATGCACGAAAACAGACTTATCAAAATCAGCTTTCATACAAGAAAAAATCAGCGTATAACCCACTATTATCTGCCCGAAAGAATCGAATACTCATCGAAAAACGATAAATTCAGAGTGCACGCTGTACGATATAATAAATCACGTCCTGTAGAAAGAGGAATTATTAACCTTTCCCAGATAAATTCTACCGAGCTTACCGATATAGTCCCTGCCGGCAGCCTGTCCGACGCTCCGCCAAAGAAAAAGGTTGTTATAAGGGTAAAAAACGAGAGAAACGCAATAAACCGCTTTATGATGGAGTTTGCGGAGCTTGAACGTGTTTCGGAATTTGATGACGAAACGAAGGAATGCACCGTTACTATGAAATATGATTCAATGGATGAAACGGAAATACTTATCCGTATTCTTTCCTTTGGACCGGTTGTGGAGGTGCTGGAGCCGAAGGCGTTCAGAGAAAAGATTGCGCACAGGATAAAAAATCAAATCATTTTGAGCTTTGGCGAGGATTCGGTTCGGAATATGAACGACAGCTATACTTAAAGAGTGTAACTAAAACAAAGGGGGTATATTTATGTATCTTGTAGTTACCGATTGCGGAAGTTTCTGGAACCACAATATTCTGTTACAATACGTTATGCAATTAAACCCCGTTCTCCTTTGTTTTTGTGCATTACTGCTTTCGGCGGCTTCGGTCAAAGCTTCCCCGCCATAAAACGCAGGTGTCTGAGTCCGTCCCTTATGCTCCTTAAATGGGATTTTCCGTTTCTACCGTCACAGCGCAGGTCTGCGGGTATCTCCCGGACAGCAAACCCTGCTTTTGCAAATCTTGCGATAAGCTCGGTTGCAAATTCCATTCCCTTACAGCCAAGCCCTAAGGACAGCGCCTTTTCCCGCTCAAAGCCCCGTATTCCGCAGTGAAAATCGCCTATATTTACGCCGTATCTGAACCTGCCGATAAAGGACAGGAGAGGAACGCCGAAATAGCGGTGATGAAGGGGCATAGCGCCGCTTTCGATATTTCCCTTGAAGCGGTTTCCGACAACCAGCGCTGCCCCGCCCCGAAGCTCCTGCACAAAGCCGCCGATATTCCCGAAATCGTAGCTTAAATCGCAGTCGCCCATAATTATGTACTTCCCCCGGGCGGCGTTAATTCCGCTGATAAGTGCGCTTCCGTAGCCCTTTTCCGTGGCGGTAACAACCCTTGCGCCCATTTTGCGGGCAATATCCGCCGAAGAGTCGGTGCTTCCGTTATCTGCAATCAGAATCTCGTAGCTTAAATTCAGCTTTTCCGCACCCTGACGAGCCTCTTCAATGCAGGCACCGATTGTCTTTTCCTCGTTGAGGCAGGGCATTAAAATCGTAAATTCAAGCTCCATTCGCCGCCCTCTTCTTCCCTTTTTTGCCCTTTCCGCTATTTTTGCTCTTTTTCTCTTTTTCTTTTACCTTTTCTTTTTGCAGTCCTGCTATTGTCCCGGTTATGAGCGCAAGCACAGCCGCTGCCTGTGCCCGATAGGTGAAAAATTCGTGGAGATAGGAGTGGTTGCTGAGAACAGAGTAGCGAAGATAAGGAATAGCGCCAAGAATGAGTACTGTTATAATAAAGCCCGAAGCCGCCTTCTTTTTCCGGGAAAGGTACAGTATCAGCACCGCCGCCGACAGCAGGATAACTGCACCTATAATACCGTTAAGAAGCTCTCCCCGCTCATTCGCTCCGAACATTGTTGAAATGTTTGCAAAGGGAGCTGCGAAAATCTGCTCTATTACCGACATTTCCGAAAAGCTGCCCCCGAAGCGCTCCTCCGCAGAGGTAAGAGCGGCGGTAAACTTGTTTTCCCCCGTAACTAAGCTTGCGGCTGTCCATTTAGCAAGAAAGGTGCCGCAGTAAGCAAGAAGCCAGCCCGCCGAGCATTTCAAAGCCCGTAAAAGCTCAGCTCCTGCACCTAAAAAACGCCCCTCGGAAAAGCGGATTGACAGGACTATTATAAGCGGGATAAGAATTGTCAGGGTTTCGGCAGTAAGAAAGTCGAAAAAGGCAATAAGCACCCCGCTTATCACCGAAAGCAGGATAAGCGCCATGTCCCCCTTCTTTTCCAGCAGGATAAAGAGTGGCAGCATAGCAAGGGTCACGAGAACAGCAGGCTGATACTCCATAGCAAGGCAGATATTCCACGCCTGCACGCATACAAGGGAAAGGACAAGGGCAGCGGTTTGAGCGTAATGCTTGCGCCTTATAAGTAAAGCGCAGCTTACCGCCAGCAGAATTAAAGCGAAAACCGCCCCGGTAAGTCTTATGCCCGAAAGGTCGGTTACTGCAAGAAGCGGGCGGATAAAAACCGCCGAGCCGTGCCAGTATCTTGAGTAGTCGGTATTCGGCTCTTCGCCGTTCAGGGCGGCATACAGCCCGTAGTTCTCCCCGTTGTCCGTTACTCCGTCGTTTCCGTCGTAGTATTTCGTATCCAGCGAGGAAGCAACAGGGTTTTTGCTGTCAATATTCCAGATAACGTTAAGCAGGATTACGTCTGCGTAGTTGTCGGTTACGCTGTTTCTGCCTGCGGACTGAAAAAAGGGGTCTGCTCCGTTAAGGGAAAGGACGCTGCTCATCAGATTGTCCTTAATAGCCTCATTCGGCACAAGGGCGGTAAGTATCAGCGCCGACCAGAGAAGAATTATTGCGGCAAGAAAGCTGCCGGCATAGAGTAGAATTTTTCTGAGCATAGAGTTACCTCATTAAAAGCAATTCCCTGCCGATAAGCAGGGAATTGTGCCTTTGAAATTAAGTTTCGCTTTGTTTTCGGGGAAGGATTGCCGTTACACAATAACCCTGTTTCTTCCGCCCTCTTTTGCGGCGTAAAGCTTCTCGTCCGCAGCCTTGATGTTTTCCTCAATGGAAATGGAAGGGTCAATGCTTGTAACGCCAAAGCTCATTGTTACGGGAATGTCCAGATCCTCGAAATGACATACCGAATTCATTATCTGAACTCTCAGCCGGTCTGCCGCTTCTGCCGCCTGTTCAATATTCGTATCGGGAAGAATAACGATAAACTCCTCTCCGCCCCAACGGTAGATACCGTCGCAGATACGGCAGCTCTTTCTGAAATTCTCCGCAACGTGGCGAAGAACAGCGTCTCCTGCGTTATGTCCGTATGTATCGTTTACCCGCTTGAAGTGGTCTATATCGCAGATAAAGAGAGAAACGCTGCGTATGTTTTCGGTATCAAGCAGTATCTTCTCATAGCTTCTGTTGTAGTCGCTGTAGAAGCCCATGCGGTTTTTAAGCTCGGTAAGCTTGTCATGACGGGAATCGTCAAGGAAGCTGTCGGACTCAAGGGTAATTCCGCAGATAAAGGCTGCAAGAGAAAGCCTCCTTACGTCCTCCTCAAGGTCGAAGCCCTTATCGTCCAGCTTGTTTATCGCCTGATATGCGCCGATAAATTCTCCCTTGCAGTCGGAAATCGGCATAACGAGAATTGACTTTGTAACGTAGCCTGTTTTCTTGTCCACGTCGGAGTTGAAATCGGGGCAGTTATAGGGGTCGTTTGTTACTATTGCTCTTTTTTCCGCAAGCGCCTTTCCCACAAGCCCCGTGCCCTCGGGGATTGTAATTCTTCCTGCGCCCACTGCGGCGGTAGTCCAGAGGGTATGGTTTCGCTTGTCCCATTTCCAGAAGCTTGCCCTGTCCGCATCCACAAGGGTTCTTCCCAGGTCGGTTAAGAGGCGGTAGATTGCGTTATGGTCGTTCTCCATATCGCTGTCGCCTTTTGACATTTCGGTGTAAAGCTTCCGGGTAATGTCAAAAATACGGTCAAGAAGAATATCGGAAGGAGTAGTTAAGCTCATATCTTCAAATCCTTTCGCTGAAACGTAATTGTAATAGCCGATAATATTTGACTGAATTATAGCATATTATGCTTAATTTGTAAATAGTAATGTGGAATATTTTGCAAAAAAATAATTAAAAGATAGTGACAAAATGGATTATTTGTGCTATACTTGGTATAAAATTACATTTTGTTTTTTGGGAGAGCCGAAATGAAAAAGCGTTCCTTACTTATCGACATAGCAGAAGCCGCAGCAGTTTTTCTGCTGATGTTCCTGATATCCTTCTACGACGTATTCTATTCCTTTGACAGCCTAATGAAGGATAAGCTTTATCAGCAGCCCCGCGGTATCAACAACAAGATAAAGATAATAGCGATAGATGATGAAACCCTGCGGGAGCTTGGTCCCTTCGGAACATGGGACAGAAGCGTTTATGCGGATATTATCGGAAAGCTTGGGGATAATCCTGCGGTTATCGGTATGGATATTATGTTTTTCGGAGATATGGGCAGCGAGGGAGATTCGGCGCTGAAAGCTGCCTGCACTCAGAGCGGAAGGGTGGTCTGCGGCTCATACATAAACTACTCCGCCGCCTACTGTCTTGACGAAAACGGAAAGCCCTACATAAACTATCTCAATATTGCGGATATAGAGCAGCCCGTTACGGCTGATTATGCGAAAACGGGCTTTGTTAATGCAGTCCCCGATAACGACGGAATTGTGCGTTCCGCAATTCTTTCCGTAAGCTTTGACAATGAGGTTTACAGCAGCTTTGCTTCGGCGATTTACTCCCTTTACTGCAAAAATATGGGCGTTGCCGAAAACGTTCCCGCCCTCGACGATAATGGCAGAATGTGGATAAACTACGCGGGCAGACCCGCCGACTACGAGCATATTCCTCTCAGCGCAGTCCTGAACGGTTCGGTTGACCCTAAGGTTTTCAAGGACTGCATAGTGCTTGTGGGCGCTTATGCAAGCGGTCTTCAGGACCAGTTCTCCGTACCCAACAGCGAAAGCCAGATGTACGGAGTAGAGATACACGCAAACATTGTGCAGGGACTTCTTGACGGAAAAAGCTCCGTTCCTGCACCCCGACTTGCGGCAGCGCTTATAATCGCCGCCCTTTGTGCCGCAGCCTACTTGCTGACCAAGAAGCTGCCCCTTAAAGCGGCTACTCCCTTTGCGGTTGTTCTTATTGCAGGAAGCGTTTTCCTGTTCATAGCCTTAAACGGCGGCGGAACCTCCTTCCCGCTTGTATATCTGCCTTTGGGCTCTCTTCTTTGCTATCTTATAAACCTTATAAGAAAGTATGTGGAGGAGCGGCTTGAAAAGAAGAAGATAACAGACGCCTTCAAGAAATACGTTGCGCCCCAGGTTGTTGAGGAAATCGCAAAGAAGGGCGGCTATCAGATAAAGCTTGGCGGAGAGAACCGTGATATTGCGGTGCTTTTCGTGGATATAAGAGGCTTTACGCCCATGTCCGAAAGCCTTGAGCCTGAGCAGGTTGTTGATATTCTCAACAGCTACCTGAACCTTACCACAAACTCGATTTTCGCCAACGGCGGAACTCTTGACAAGTTCATAGGCGACGCAACAATGGCGGTTTTCAACGCACCCTTCGACCTTGACGACTATATTTTCAGAGCGGTTAAAACCGCCTGGGATATAGTAAGCGGAGGAAATGCAATAGAAAGCAAGTTCCTTGAACGCTACGGAAAGTCGGTAAGCTTCGGAGTAGGCGTAAACTGCGGACCTGCGGTTGTGGGAAATATCGGCTGCGATTTCAGAATGGACTATACTGCAATAGGCGACACGGTAAATACCGCCGCCCGACTTGAAGCCAATGCAAAAAGAGGTCAGGTACTTATAAGCGAAACGGTTTACGAGAAGGTAAAGGACAGGATAACCGTAGAGCCTATCGGAGAAATCCCGCTGAAGGGCAAGTCAAAGGGCGTTTTCGTCTATTCCCTTACGGGCATTACCGAGGAAACCGCCGCTGAAGCAAAGGAGCTTTGATATGAGCAGATTTCTTATAATCCCCGATATTAAGGAGCTGGATAAAAGCCTTGCTCTTGCGGAGGAATACGGGCTGGGCTTTGAGTACAACGATTTCTATATCCCGGACGTTATGGACGATAAGCGCCTTTGCGATGAGCTTATAAGCCGTTATAAGGGCAGGGAGCTTCCCGACTGCTGCACAATGCACGGCGCATTCTTTGACGTTCTTGTGTTCAGCGAGGACAGGCGGATAAGAGAGATTTCGGAGCAGAGAATCCGTGAAAGCCTTGAGTTTGCCCGTAAAATCGGCGCAGTCGGGGTTGTTTTTCACACAAACCACACGCCCCTTTTAACCTCGGATTTTTACCTTAAGGGCTGGCAGGAGAAAAACGAGAACTTCTGGCGGAGAATACTCCCGGAATACAGGGATTTGAATATATATATGGAAAATATGTTCGACAGCTCTCCGGATATGCTTTCCGCCCTTGCGAAAAGCCTTTCCGACCAGCCGAATTTCGGGGTCTGCCTTGACTACGCCCACGCCGTTATCTACGGCTCGGATATTGAGGGCTGGGTAAGCGGACTTTCATCTTATATAAGGCATCTGCATATAAATGATAATGACCTGAAAAACGACCTGCACCTTGCGGTGGGGGACGGAAAAATCGACTGGCGGCGGTTTAAGGAGCATTACGACAGCTCTCTTTCCAAGGCGAAAACCGCCCTTATTGAAACTGCTACCATTGAAAAACAGCGCCGCTCGGCAGAGTTTCTTACAAAGCTCGGTATTAATCTGCGGGGTTAGTTCCCGTTACATTCCGTACAACACAATAATATAAGCTGTTTATAAGAATATGAAACTTTTATTTGTGATATTTGTCATAAAATTCTATATAATTTTGTGTTATTCGTAGATTTTCACGGAATTTGGAAAATTATGTTGTAATTTTTGGAAATTTATGATAAAATATAATCAACATAAAAAAGGCGGCATTTTATTGCCTGCCGACTACAAATAAAGGGCAAAACCGATGAAAATCGGCGGCGCAAAGCACGAGCCTTAGCTTTCCGGAAATTCGTAACTGCGGGAGTATGGCGGTCGGGCTGCATTTGTAAGAGCTTCTTATTATGCGGCACGGGCGTTATACTCCCTTTGCTGTATTAACACACTGAAAGGTGATGGAGATATGAGTTTAAAATCTGCAATATCCGCTTTGTCAACAAAAGCGAAAATACTTATAGGAGCAGCAGCAATAGCGGTTGTTGGCGCTGCTGTTGCGGCGGCAATCCTGCTTACTGGAGCCTCCGATACATACCGTGTTCTTAAGGTTTTCGAGCTTGACGGCTCCGCCGTTATCTCAAGAACAGGTGCGGGCGACCTTTCGGCTTATGTGGGAATGAACCTTGAAAGCGGGGATACCCTTACCGTAGGCGAGGGCAGCACTATGCGCATTTCAATGGATAACGACAAGTATGTGCTGCTTGACGAAGGAACGGTGCTGGAGCTGGTTGCCGAGGGTACTCCCGCCGACAGCAGGACTTCGATAAAGCTTGTAAAGGGAACAATCTTAAACGAGCTTACCTCTTCCCTTTCCGCAAACTCCAGCTACGAGGTTTCAACTCCGAAATCAACAATGGCGGTACGAGGAACCAGCTTCCTTGTAAGCGTTGTTGAAAACGAGGACGGAAGCTACACCATAACAGTACAGACCTTCCACGGCAAGGTTGAGGTAACGCTTCTTGACAGCGAGGGCAGACCTACCGACAAGAAGGTTATGCTTACAGAGGACAACTGCATTATCATAAGAACGGTAGTAAACGAAAAGACGGGAAATCCTGCTGAAATAGACGGTATATCCTTCTTTGCCTTTGATGCAGGCGGCAATATTTACGTTGAAGTCCCGAACGGGGAAAACCCTGTTTTCGTCATTAATTACAGCGAGCTTCTGGAGCTTATCAGAAAGCAGCTGCTTAAGTCCAACGACTCCGGACTTCTTGTGCTGAGCAAGCTTGTTGAGGGCAAGCTAAGAGGCAGCGCCCCGGCGGATAACCCCGAAACGCAAACCGCTGCGTCTTCCGCAGCCACCACAACACGGCAGACAACCACTACTGCCCCCGAATCGGACGCAACAACCCTTTTGCCGCCTCCCGATACCTCCGCATCCCCCGTTACAGCGCCGCCGGTAACTTCGGCTAATACCACAACCACAGCTGCAACATCCACCGCCACAACTACGGGAACTAAGGCTGCTGCCACAACAAAGGAAACAAAGGCAAGCACAACTGGGGAAACAAAGCCTGCTGACACAAAAAAAGAAACAAAGGCAACAACGGCGGAAACCAAGGCGGCTACAACTACGGCAGAAACAAAGGTAACCACCACAGCACCGCCCACCACCACAACTACAAGACCCCCGATTATACCGAATCCGCCGATAATTACAACAACTACTGCCGCTGCAGAAACAACTACAACAACTACAACAACCACTACACCACCCGCAGAAACAACCACAACGACTACGACAACTGCAGCGCCCGAGCCTGAAACGTTCATGGTTTACTTTATAGGCGACGGCATTACGGTTTACAGCGAGGAGGTTGAGTCCGGCTCGACAGTTTCCTACATTCCCGCCGTTCCCGAAAAAACAGGCTACACCGGCGAATGGGTTGTTGGCGAAGCAGCGTTCACAACCGATACTGTAATAACGGGCGAAACAAATGTTACTGCAAA
>JBJERK010000252.1:0-2545 GCA_051882255.1 Ruminiclostridium sp. | reverse complement strand
TTTTTGAAAAGAAGGCTCGCAGCAAGCTGCGCGAAAAACTTTCAGACGCTTCGCGCAAAGCGGGCGGCAAAAGCAAACAACAGCAGACATAAGCAAAAACCCGTTACTACTCCCCTTTAGCAGCTTGCCACGCAGCAACACAGGCACACCCACACAATTTCCACAACACCACCGGTTTATTGCACAATGCACAAAAGAAGCAAGGAAACGCTCGTTATCTTTGTACACATAGTACCTTGCGTTGCAAGGTAACTTGTGTTATAATATGAGCAATCAAGGGTACTATGTACCGCAAGGTACTTTGCAAAAACTAAGGCAACACCGCACAATTAACGGCTGCCGCCTTTGCCGCACGCCCCCTTGCATATTTTCCGTCATCTTGCACAGAAATTTCTTGACATACGTTAGTATGCCTGCGAAATTTCTATACAATCTGACGAAAAATCTGACGGCGGGGTCGCACGACAATAATTATGCGGTATTGCCCTAAAACCGAAAGGAGTATCGGAAAAATGAAATCCCAGCTTAAACGGGGAACGCTTGAGCTTTGCGTTTTGTCCCTGCTCTGGCGAAACGACTGCTACGGCTACGAGCTGGTAAATAAAATCTCGGACTGTATGCAGATAACCGAGGGGACGATTTACCCGCTTTTAAAGCGCCTTAAGGATAACGGCAGTATAGATTCCTATATCGTTGAATCCCAGGAGGGGCCGCCCCGGAAGTACTATAACATAACCGACAGCGGCAGAAAGATAAAGCTTGAGCAGGAAGAGGAATGGCGGAGCTTTTCCTCCGCTATAAACAGAATACTTGACGGGGAGGATAAAACCTGATGAAATACAATAACAAAAGCGAGTTTTTAAACGGTCTTCGGGAGGCTCTGGGCAGATACAATGTTCCCGACGCAAGAGAAATCCTTATTGATTTTGAGCAGCACTTCGACGACGGGGCTGCTGCGGGAGAAAGCGAAGCGCAGGTTTGCGAAAAGCTGGGAGATGTTGAGGAAATCGCAAAGCAGTATATTTCCGATATTGATTTTTCGGAAACGGAAAGCAAAACAGCTTCCGCCGCCGAAGAGCCTGCCGCAAGCGGCTTTGGCGCAGAAACAGGGGAAACGGCACAGCAGTACAGCTACGGACAGCAGTACGCAGCAGGACAGAATATGCAGAACCCACAGGCGGCACAGACAGCGCCGAATATGCAGAATGCACAGACTGCACCAAACGCTCAAAACGCTCAGCAATACGCAGCGCCGCAGAACGGCTTTTCTCCCGACGGCGGGAAGGTTGTGGGCGTTATCTGCGTTGACCTGTTTGTGTTTTTCTGGGCGATACCGAGTCTGCTGACGGTGATACTTTCCTTCTACTCAGCGGTTGTGGCTTTCGGGGTATCGGGAATATCTATAATAGTTTTAGGAGCAGTTTCTTCCTTTGCGGATGTAACGGGCATTTTACATACAGGACTTGCGCCGATTTCCTGCGTGCTGCTTGGAATACTTCTCTGCGCCCTCTGCGGTATGCTGGTTCTGCTCTGCGTGCAGATTGGAAAGGGCTTCTGCGCTATAATAAGAAATATCATCAACTGGCACAGCAGAGTTTTTGTGGGCAGAAATGTTATAAATAAGAAGAATAAAAATGTAAACAGGGAGGCAGCAGTACAATGAAAAAGCTATTTGTGGTGTTTGTAGTTATTGCGATAATATCGGCAGTGCTTTTTGCCTGCTCGATTGCAGCTTACGGGGTTAAGGACGGAAATTACGGCGTTTCAATAGGAATTGCGCCCTTTGAGATTGACAGCAGTACGGGCTTTGGCTTCGGCTTTGCTTCCGGGGTTGTATTCAGGGACGGAGCTTCTAAGATAAGCTATGAGCTTAAGTCCCGTGAGGATTACGATTACACATTTCATGAGCCTGTAGAGGAAATCGAACTTTCCGGATTAAGCGGAGATATGATTGTAAGCTGTGGAGATACGGATAATGTAAAGGTTAAATACAGAACCGGAAATGCCGTTGGAAAAAGCTTTTATGCAGGAGTTGAAAACGGCAGGCTTACGGTAAAGGAAACAGGAACGTTTATGTTCAGCCTGTTCAACTTCGGCGCTTCGGAGACTAAAATAGAGGTTATCCTGCCGGAAGAAATTTACAAAAGCGTTAATATCAACAGTACATCGGGAAAGGTTACGGTTGACAAGGTTATAAGCGACAGCTTCAGGTCGAATATAACCAGCGGAAAGGGCGAGTTCAGTATTTTCGCAAAGGACATTGACGTTTATACAACCTCGGGAACGGTAAATATAGAGAACTGCACAAAGGAAAAGGCGGAAAGAATAGCGGTTAAGAGCCTTTCGGGCAGCCGCAGCATCAGCGGCTTTGAGGCTGAGGAGTTTATTTTCGACTCAACCAGCGGCGAGCTTACTGCCGAGGGCATTTCGGGAAGGGTTTCTGTTGATTCCACCAGCGGAAACGTAATGCTGAGCTATGCGGTATGGGACGGCGACCTTGATATTGATATGACCAGCGGCAACACGGAGGTTATTCTTCCGGAAG
>JBJERK010000251.1:0-10275 GCA_051882255.1 Ruminiclostridium sp. | reverse complement strand
TAACGTTATACTCGTTGTCCTGCATTTTCGGCAGCCAGTAGATTATAAACTCGTTGGCTTCTCTTGCGGTCAGTCCGATATACATAAGCTTTTCCCGCAGGAATTTCGCTGTATCCTCTCCCTTTACGCAGAAGCCCTTGCTGTTATCAAATATAGCATTTCCGTCTGCCTCCCAGTAAAGACAGTAATATTCGTCGCCGTTCCTGTCGTAAAGAGTGCCGTCCGGCTCTGCGGTAACCTGCCAGCCGTCCTTGTATTCGGGATATGTGCAGGTAAGCTCTCCGCCGTAGGTGAAATCAAGTGAAACCGAAACCTCGGCTTCCTCCTCGGGGTAAAGGTAGATAACGGGCTTTGCGTAATCCCCTAAGAAGTAGTAGTTGTATCTGAGTTCTGCGCTGTTGTAGGTGCCGAGGAAGAACTCGTCAACAAGGTAAGCAATATTATAGGAAAATTCACGGTCGGTAAGGGTGTATTTTTCAAGGCTTTCATCAAAATCCTTGGTGTAGATATTGCTGAGCCAGTCGCTGTACATCTTGTAGCTTACTTCAATGTCTTCGGTGTATTTTTCTCTTGCCTTTCCGTACAGCTCCCACATTACTCCGAAATAGGAGTAAGCCCCGTTCCATTCGTAGTGGGTGTCGGACATAGGAGGATTGTTTTCATCTACTTCATCTTTTATGACGGTGGGGACAATCTCACTGCCCTTAAAGTAATATTTATATTCATAGTTTCCGTGTTCGTCGGGTTCTCCGACGGGCTTTGAGGTAAATAATTCGGTATATTCAAGCTTGTCGCCATTAAGGGTGTAAAGATAGTCGGTAACGTTGTTTTCGCCTGTTGTGCGGTTCTTGTAGCTTGTGGAAAACCACGCCTTTGAGCCGTCCTCAAGGGTTTTTATTCCCAGCAGGTTTGAAACGGAATAAACTGCCTGATGAACGTTGTAAATCCTGTCGATATACTTAAGAGAACCCTCCTTTACTCTGTAAATATCAATATCGGAAGTCCAGTTGTAGCCGTAATCGTCCTCTGTCGGGTAAAGCTTTGTGTGCAGTACTTCGGGAGTACCGTCAAAGTCCATATCCAGCAGTACAATGCCGTATGTATCATCGGTTAAAAGCTTATCCTTTTCGTTTATGACAGCATTATACACCGCCGTCATTTCCGGATCCTTGTCTATGCTTATCATATAGGGATTTTCAAGAGCGGCGGCTGTATCCTCGGTGTATATTTCAACACCGGCTAATCCGCAGCTGTTTTTGTAATAGCCCTCCTGCTTTGTTTTGGTTGTGTTATAGTAAGAAAGGTTAATAGAATACAGCTCAATTCTTCCGTAGACAAAATCCTCGCTGACATTTTTAAGCGGAGAAGCCTCATCGACGTATTTCATCGCTACGCTGTCGGTTTCAAGTATAATCGTATCCGCGGAAATATCCTTGCCGTTAATATTAAAATTCAGTACCTCTCTGTTGGTTGTAAGCAGAGGGATACCGTACATATAGGCGGGGTCGATAATGATTTCGTAGGTGCACTTCTGGGCGTTGCCAACCCCCGTTTCTCCGCTTTTTCTTATAAAGCCGTTGACGGTTATGAATTTGCTGCGCTGGCTGTCAGGGCTGATAGTGCAGGCGGTCTTAAGGGTTTCAAGCTTTAAGGACTTATTGGGAGCAACGGAAAGGGTAAATTCGGGATTGCAGGTATCAATAATGTACGGAGAACTAAACCGGGAACTGTCTGTCATTTCAGCAGACTTTACCTTGAATATAACATCCAAGCTGTCCTTACCCTCGGCAAGTCCCCTTGTGGATTCACGCAGCTTTATTCCCACGTCCTCAAAGGAGATTGTATTGTCGTCCAGAAGCTTTGTGTAGTAATCGCCGGGCGTTACCCTGTAGGAAAAGGGCAGTCCCTCATTATCGGGGATTCTGATGGACTGATTTTTGTACTCGTTAATTGTAAGGTCCTGTAAGGTTAATTCATTTTCGGGCTTTTCTTCCTTTGTCGGTTCCTTTTCTGTCTGTTCTTCTTCGGGCAGATCTTCTTTCGAGGTGGTTGCTGTGGTTTCCGACGGCTCAGTTTTGCCGGAGTTGTAATACGTGAAGCTGCAGGTTATTCCCTCATCCCCCTTGTCCAGAAATACCGAGGTATGGTCGGGATTACTGTTCCACAGTATGCAGTCGATAACCTCATAGCGGGTTTCCTCGTTTTCGAGAACCTCGGGGTCGTAGGACCAGTTCAGAGCGTCAAAATAGGAGTTGCCCTCCCCGTATTTTTCGGTATAGATTTTTCCGACTTTGGCAAAGCTTCCCTCCGGGTCATCGGTCTTTGCTTCGTACATCAGCTCATACAGCCGCCATTGGTCGTTTCTTTTTGCGATAGTTATGCGAAGCTTTGAGTTATTTCCGTAGAAATTTGTATTGTCGTAGTAAAGGCGGATTTCTTCCTGCTCCTCGTTTTCCTCTCGGTTGTCGGGAGCGGGGAGAGCGGAGGTAATCTCACTTAAGTCCATATCCCAGTTCAGCTTTTTAAGTCCGTCCTCAAGGCTTATTTCTTCCTGCACTTCTGCTGTTGTTTCGGCGGCGGTTGTTTCGGCGGCGGTTTCTTCTTCCGTGGTTTCGGCAGGCTTACCGTCACAGCCCGATAAAAGCAGGGATGCCGCTAAAAAGGCGCACAAAAATCTCTTTTTCATAGTAAATTCCTTTCCCTTTCAGGCATAGTTAATGCCAAATATTCCTCTATTATATATAACAACTTTCAGACCCAAAAGGTGACACATTTTTTGGAAAAATTTTCTGAATAATCCTGGTAATTTTATTATATCACCCAGACTTTTATTGTCAATACAGCTTTACTTCAAGCAAAAAGTAAAGATGAGGTTGAATTTCATACTGCACTAAACCACAACTTGATTTATTAAAGTCAGAATACCTTGAATTCAACAATAACTTGTGCTATAATATGGAAAAAGGAGGGGAGCAGGAATGGACAATACATTTAACAGCAATCTTCGCAGAATACGTAAGGAAAAGGGTATAACCCAGGAGCAGCTTGCGGAGGCGGCGGGAGTTTCCGCCCAGGCGGTGTCAAAATGGGAGATAAACAGTTTTCCCGACGCAGCGCTTCTGCCGAAAATAGCGGAACGGCTGGAGGTTTCAATCGACGAGCTTTTCGGGCTTAAGGACGAGAGCATATCCATTTACGACAAGGTTTTAAAGCATATCAATGCCGTTCCGAAGGACAAAATCTTCGACGAGGCTTTCAGTATCTGCAAGGCGATTATAATGGCAAAATGCGGCTGTCCCAGATACGAGCCGATAATTCCGGAGCTGCTTACGTCCGAGTACGATAATCATAGCCGACTGAATTTCAAGGAGGGCTTTATGGAAGCCCGCAACAACGGGGATTTGCAGTATGTATTTTTGTTTCCCGAGCCGGAGTGCGGCTATGATAAGGTGCTGAAATATGATGAGCGGTATGTGAAGCTGTTTTCGGTGCTTGCAAAGCCAAATGCCCTTAAAGCCTTATATTTTATGGCAGGACGGGAAGGCACAATGTTCTTCAGAAGGGAAACCCTTATGCACGAGCTGGGTATTTCCGGGGAAAACGCAAGGGAGATAATTGAAAGCTTCTGCGATATAGGACTTATCTGGGAGGCAACCCTTAACGGCGGCGACAGCAGCGAGAAAATCTATCAGTACATTTCCCGCTGTGAGCTGATTGCCTTTCTTACCGCCGCACGGTACTTTATGTATCCGCCCCAAAGCTTCGGCTACAGCTCGGAGGGGCGAAACGAAAGATATTTGAAAAATGACACCTATATGGGGGAGGGCAGTAATGAAAAAGAGAAAAAATAAAGAAAAAACCGAAAATCAGAACCCGCTTCACAAGGAATACGGCGTTCTCAGCAACACCCGCTGGATTCTTTCGGCGATGATGAAAAGCTCGAAGAAATTCCTGTTTCTTATCCCTGTTGAGATAATCTGCGCGCCGCTGATGAACTACCTCTGGAGCTTTATTTCAAAGTTCGTTATTGATATGATAACCGGACAGGCGGGAACAACCGAGCTTCTTACCCTTATGGCGGCGTTTACGCTGATACAGATGGCTTCCACCATGCTCAACACCTACAAGAATACGGATATGTGGTGGCGGTACATAAAGACCCGTTTTGACCTTATGGGCGAAAAGAACGCAAAGGTTATGGGGATTGATTTTGAGCACCTTGAAAACCCGGACGTTATGGACTGCTACCAGAAGGCAAATAACGCCTGCGGCAGCAACGACAGCGGCGTTGAGGGAATGGAAAGAACGATCGTTTCCCTTTTGCAGACAGTTTCGGTTATAGCCGTGGGTCTTGTAATTCTCGGTTCTCTTAATATTTTTGTGGCAGTAGTTCTGCTGGCGCTGGGAGTGCTGAACTTCTTTATTCAGAACAGGACCAACAAAGCAGCAAAGAAAAGAGTATGGGACCCGCTGGCAAAATGGTGGCGTCGGGATAACTATATGAGCAATCAGACCACCGATTTCAGAGCTGCAAAGGATATAAGGCTTTTCGGGCTTAAGGACTGGCTTATCGGGAAATACAGGGATATAAAGGCGGAGCGCTACGAAGCTCAGAAAACCAACGAAAAAATCTGGTGGAGAAGCTCCACTATGACGGAAATTATATGGGCGCTGGGGCTTTGTGCGGTTTATGGCTGGCTTATATGTTCCGTTGCGGGGGGTACGGTTTCTATCGGTAATTTCAGCCTTTATATCGGAAGCTCCACCACCTTTTTCAAGTACATAAACTCTCTTCTGAACGAGGCAAGCAACCTGCTTGCAAAAAGCAGAGAGGTGGACGATTTCAGAAGCTTTCTTGATTTTGAGGGCGGAGAAAAGGAAAGCGGAGGTAAGGAGCTGCCAAAGCTTTCAAGCTATGAATTTGAGTTCAGAAACGTATCCTTTAAATACCCGAAGGCGGAGAAATACGCTCTTAAAAACCTGTCCTTAAAGCTTAATGCGGGAGAACGGCTTGCGGTAGTAGGGCTTAACGGGGCGGGGAAAACCACCTTTATTAAGCTGCTGCTTCGGCTTTACGAGCCTACCGAGGGAGAAATACTGCTGAACGGGGTAAATATAAAGGAATACAGCAGAAAAAGCTATTACCGTGCCTTTGCTCCCGTTTTTCAGGAGGTTGAGCTTTTCGCCTTTCCCCTTTCCGAGAACGTTTCTATGAAGTCCCCCGAGCAGACGGACTGCCGTCGCTCCGAGGAATGTCTTGCAGCGGCAGGCTTCGGGGAGAAGCTTTCGGAGCTGCCAAACGGTGTGAAAACAGAAATCCTCAAGGTTATCCACGACGACGGTGTTGACCTTTCGGGCGGCGAAAAGCAGAAGCTTGCCCTTGCAAGAGCGCTTTACAAGAACTCGCCCGTGGTTGTGCTTGACGAGCCGACGGCGGCGCTGGACGCTCTTGCGGAAAGTAAGCTTTATAACGATTTCGACAAGCTTATCGGCAACAAAACCGCAGTTTACATCAGCCACCGCTTAAGCTCAACCCGCTTTTGCAAAAATGTCGCTATGTTCAAGGACGGGGAGCTTGCGGAGTACGGAACGCATGAAAGCCTTATGGAGAAAAACGGCGCTTATGCGGAAATGTTCCGCTTGCAGGCGCAGTATTACGTTGACGGGGAGGTGAGCGCAAATGCGTAAAAACAGAGAAAAAGCGGAAAATGCGGAGAAGCAGGAAAATCCCCGTATTACCTTGGAAACCCTTAAATTCGCTGCAAAAACTGCTTGGAAAAACAAGCCCTCGCTGTTTTTCATCTATCTGCTGAAGCTGCTGTCAACCACTGCGGCTACGCTTTTGGACGTAATAATGGCGAAATTAATCATAGACCAGCTGGTGCTTATCGTAAGCGGCGGGGAAACGCAGCTGCACCTAAAAAACGCCTTTATTATTGCAGGAATTTACATAGCCGCAAGAATGCTGACAGGGCTTATAAACAACGCCTGCAGCCACGCAACCGCTGTGCTGTCCGAATGGTTTTCCGAGTATATCGACCTTGAAATGGCGAGTCACTCAATGAAAATGGACTTTCAGCATACCGAGGACCCACAGGCGCTTGACGCCCTCAACAAGGCGAAGGAGGGAATGAGCTGGTACAGCGGCGGAATTACGGGAGTTCTGGATGTGGTTTTCTCCCTTGTACTGAGCTGTGCTCAGCTGCTCAGCGTTTCGACAATTATCCTGCTTACCTGTCCGCTGCTGCTGCCTGTGCAGGTGATTGCACTTGTTATAATTTCCGTGCTTAATGCAAAAAATAATAAAATCGACAGAGAAAGCTTCATGAAGCTCTCAAAATTCAACCGTATTTTCGGCTATATTTTCTATCAGCTCGCCGACTTTCGTTACGGCAAGGACGTCCGTCTTTACGACAGCGCAGAGATGATGTGCGGAAAAGCAAAATACTATGCCGATAAGCAGATTGAGGTCTGGCGGGAAACTGTGAAAAAGCAGCGCCCCAATTCCTACGGAACGGACGTAACAAACGCTTTACGGGACGGCACAAGTTACTTTTATATGGGCTATCTTGCTATTACGGGAGCAATTACAATAGGCGATTTTTCAATGTGCGTAAGTGCGGCGGGAACGCTGTACTGGAGCCTTTACGGGGTTGTAAATTCGGTTCAGCAGATTTTGCAGAGATGCGCCTACGCTCATCGGTATATCGAGTTTATGAGCTATCCCGAAGCCCTTGAAAAGGGCGATAAGCCGGTAAAGAGCGGGGAGCATACCATTGAGTTCAGGAACGTTGGCTTTAAATATCCACGCTCGGATAAGGCAGTCCTGCAAAACATAAACCTTACGATAAAATCCGGCGAGCATTTGTCAATTGTAGGGCTTAACGGCGCAGGAAAAACTACCTTCATAAAGCTTTTGTGCAGGCTGTACGACGTTACCGAGGGCGAAATTCTTGTTGACGGGGTCAATATAAAGGAGTATTCCGAGGAGGAGTACCGGAAGCTTTTCTCCGTTGTTTTTCAGGACTTCCAGCTCTTTGCCTTCAGCCTCAGAGAAAATATCGCCTTCGGTGAAAAGGCTGATAATAATAGTATTGAGCAGGTGCTGGAGCTTTCGGGACTTCTTGATGACGTAAAAAAGCTTCCCGAAGGCATTGACACAATGATATACAAAAGCTTTGACGAAGACGGAACAGAACTTTCCGGCGGTCAGCGGCAGAAAGCGGCGATTGCCCGTGCCCTGTACAAAAACGCCCCGGTTGTTATCCTTGACGAGCCTACGGCGGCGCTTGATCCTGTTGCGGAGTACGAGATTTACAGGCAGTTCAACACTCTTGTAGGCGGAAAAACCGCCGTATATATATCCCACAGGCTTTCAAGCTGCAAGTTCTGCGACAGAATAGTTGTTTTCGCAGAGGGTACAATAAAGGAAAGCGGCACTCATGATGAGCTTGCGGAAATTGAGAACGGAATTTACGCAAAGATGTTCTCGGAGCAGGCTAAGTATTATGTGGGGTGTACTGCGTAATACTGCCCCAAAAAATAACCGAAAACGGTTAAAATATATGAAAGGAAGTAAAAACTATGTCAGTATTAAGTGTAACAAAAAGCAATTTCGAGGAGGTCAAGAACAGCGAAAAAACCGTTCTGCTGGACTTTTATGCGGACTGGTGCGGTCCCTGCCGCATGGTTTCTCCCCTTGTTGACGAGATTGCAAGGGAAAATCCCCAGTACCTTGTGGGAAAGATAAACGTTGACAGCGAGATGGAGCTTGCGGCACAGTTCGGTGTTGAAAGTATCCCTATGCTTGTGGTGATGAAGAAGGGGGAAATCGTCAATAAGTCTGTCGGCGCAAGACCCAAGGCGCAGATTTTAGCTATGCTGAGCGAATGAGAGAGAATAAAAAAAGGCGGTATGGATTGCTTTCCATACCGCCTTTTCGCTAATATTTCGTGTAAAGCTTTTCGAGATAATCAACAGGATTCAGCTTTGTATCGCCCTGCCGTACCTCGAAGTGAACGTGGGGTCCCGTAACCATTCCCGACTGACCGAGGGCTGCAATAAATTCGCCCTGGGTTACCTTCTGACCTACTGTTACATAGAGTGCGCTGCAGTGGGCGTAAAGGGTCTGATAGCCGTTGCCGTGGTCGATTATGATATACTTTCCGTAGCCCCAGTAGTCCTCGCCCGCAAAGGTTACGGTGCCGCTTGCGCCTGCATAAATCGGCGCTCCGTAGTAGGCGCATATATCAAGTCCCTTATGTCCGGGATAGCCGCCGTCCCAATCGGTATATTCGCTTACATAGCCGCCGTCCGTAGGCCAGATAAATTTACCGTAGCCTGCGTCCTCGGGGGAGTACATTTCGGGAGTGGGCTTTGTACCCTGGGCTATTCTTTCCGTTACGGGAAGCGACACAATCCTTGCGCTTATAAGCTTTCGGCTGATTTCAATGTTGTTGACGTAGGTTACCTTTGCAGTTATGTTATTGACGCCGTTGACGCCCTCGGTTGTAACTCGTGTTACTCCGGAATAGAGGGTGCTGTCGTTATAGTACTCGGTCTCGTAAGGAACCTCGGTATCGTAATTTTCGGTTACTGTAACGTTTACCGAAAGGAAGGGAACCTCGTCTCTTGTTTTAATTTTGTCTCCGGGTACAGGAGTCATTTCGCTGAAGCCCGGATTCAGAAGCTCAAGCTGTGCAATAGTCATACCCTTCTTCTCAGCAATTATCGAGGGGGTATCGCCTTCTGCCGCAATATAGTAGCCCGCCTTTGTCTTTACGCTGGTGAGCTGGGAGATAAGCCAGTTTGTATCGATTATACTTCCCGAAAGGTAAAGACCTGCGGTTGAGTATTCAAGGGAATCCTTGAAGCTTATTTCTGCTTCGGGGTACATCTCCTGATATTTTGCAAGAATACCCTCAAGAGTAGCCGCAACCTCGGTGTTATCCAGCATTGCACCCATAAACACGCCGTTAAGGTAGAAGCCGTAGGCGTATTCAACGCTTATATCCGAATATTCAAGTATCTTATCTGCAACCTGATAGCGGTTAAGAAGGGAATAGCCGTTATTGACCTCGATTTCGTATTCCGGCTCAATTTTTATGCTTTCGTCGCTTCCAAGGTAGTTAATTCTTTCTTTAAGAATTTCGTCCGCGTCGTAGAAGACCTGCTCGTTTTCGATATAGCCGAGAAACTTTCCGTTTACAGTAAGCTTTACCGCATAATTAAGGTTAGAGGCGTAGGTAACAATGCTGAACAGGAAAACAACGCTTATAACGGGGGCGGCGATATTGAATACCGTAACCGCAATTCCCGATTTTCCGAAAACAAACTCCCCTAAATGGGAAAGGGCGATTTTTATTGAGGCGTCAAGTCCCTTTTCGTTTTTGTTTTCTATAATATCCTTGCCGGCACGCTGGAGAGCGTGAATAACCTTAAGGAAAGGGGAGGCGATTATTACCAGCAGGTACTTAAGCTTTATAAGCGCCGCTTCACGGATTGAATTGGACTTTCGCCAGATAAACCTTCCGAAGGAAGCGATATGGCGGCATGTATGTACTGCTATACTTACGAAAATAAGGCAGATATATCTGCCGAAGTTTGAGAGGAACTGCAATATATCGGAAGTAAACTTACTGCCCCTTTTTCCTGCGGTCTTTTTCAAAGTCAAACGCCTCCTTTCCGTGATTTTCGGTTAGTAACTTGTCTATTATAGCATTTTTTTACCGAAAATGCAAGTAAAGGCTGTAATTTCCATGAACTGTACAAAATTTTCTGTTCCAAGCAACAAAAAATGCACAGGAATATTTGAAAACCTGTGCATTTTATCGGGATTTTAACGGTCCTTTGAAGGCTCAACAGGCGCAAATCTTATGCGTATATCGGGCATTTCGTTAATTACCGTGTAGCAGTTTTCCTGCCAGCCCTCGCCGTCTGCGGGGTTATTTTCGCCGCTTGCGGGGGGAGCAAAAATGTTGAGGGTAAGGTCTGCTGCACCGTCAAGAGGCTTCTCGTAGAAAGCGCTCATAAGGTCGATTGTTTTCGCTTTGGGGGATTTATAGAACCATCTGCCGTTGATTTCCAGCATAAGGTTAAGCTCCTCCTTGAAGGTTATCTCGCAGAAGGAGGGATTGCAGTCGAAGTGCAGCGGGATACGAAGTCCCTCGGCGTCCTCTGAGCCGCCCCAGCGCAGTCTTGCAGGAAGAACAGCTTCCTTGCCTTCGGTCATCTTCGGCAGGAAGAAATCGTCGTGGATAAGCTCTCTGTAGGTTT
>JBJERK010000250.1:0-10276 GCA_051882255.1 Ruminiclostridium sp. | reverse complement strand
AACCAACGACACGAGGATTTTCAGTCCTCTGCTCTACCGACTGAGCTACAGAGGCAAATTTGGCGACCCGGATGGGGCTCGAACCCACGACCTCTAGCGTGACAGGCTAGCGCTCTAACCAGCTGAGCTACCGGGCCGAATGGTGGGAGTTACAGGGCTCGAACCTGTGACCCTCTGCTTGTAAGGCAGATGCTCTCCCAGCTGAGCTAAACTCCCACTTTTAACCGTCACCGTCAGGCGACTATTACATTATACACAACAGCGGGGGTTTTGTCAATACTTTTTCCGAAAAAATTTTGAAAAATTTTTCTTGTATCTCGCAAAGCCGCTTGTAAAGGGCATTTGCGGGCTGTGGGCTCTTTGAAATGTTCAATGAATACCTGCTGCAATAAGCGGAAAACTAAATATATTAAAATAAGGAAACAGGTCGGGTTTATGAAAAATATAGCGGGAAAAATTTTCAGAAAAGAGAGCCTTATTGTTCTGCTTGTGCTTTTGCAGGTCTTTCTTCTGGCGGCAGTAATCTTTATCGGCGCCTGTGTGCCCTTTGCACGGGCGATTTACTGCCTTGTTACCCTTATCTGCGTTTTCTATATAGTAAACAGCGGCATAAATCCCGCCTACAAGCTTGCATGGGCGGTAACAATGCTGCTTTTTCCCGTTTACGGCGGCTTTCTGTGGCTTCTTATGGGGAAAAAGCATACCGAAAACACGATTTTCAGGCAAATGCAGCCCTATTTCAGGGAAACCGCAAGGCTTATGCCACCTTCCGAAAAAACCGAGGGGAACGCCGCCGAATATCTGAAACGGCAGGGCTTTCCCGCCTGCGCCGCAGAGGACTGCCGCTATTTCTCAATGGGAGAGGAGCTTTTTTCGGCTATGCTGGAGAGGGCACGGACTGCAAAAAAATCAATTTATATCGAATTTTTCATAATTTCCGAGGGAAAAGCATGGGATATGCTGCTTGAAATTCTTGCAGAAAAGGCGGCGGCGGGGGTTGATGTACGGATAGTTATTGACGGGGCAGGAAGCCTTTATACAAAGCCTGCGGGCTTTATCGGGAAAATGAAAGAGCTTGGGATTGACTGCCGTGAGTTCAACCCGGTTCTTCCCCGTATTTCCGGCAGGATAAACTTCCGTGACCACCGGAAGCTTTTCATTGTGGACGGAAAATACGCCTTCTGCGGCGGTATCAACGTTTCGGACGAGTATATGAACTACAAGGAGCGCTTCGGGGTATGGAAGGATACGGGCTTTGAGGTTGGCGGAGCGGCGGCAAGGAGCTTTACCCTTATGTTTCTGGGAATGTGGGGCTATCTCTGCGGGGAAAAACGGATTCCGAAGCTTAGCGTACTGCCGCAAAAAAGAGAAGAGGGAACCCTTCTCCCCTTCTCCGACGCGCCCCTTGACAACAGGGCGGTAAGCCTTCGGGTTTATCTTTCTCTTATTGCAGAAGCAAAAGAGACGGTTTTTATTACCACTCCCTACCTTATCTGCGACGAGGAGATGCTGGGCGCTCTCTGCTTTGCCGCCCGCTCGGGCAGGGACGTAAGAA
Source organism: Ruminiclostridium sp. (assembly GCA_051882255.1). Lineage (GTDB taxonomy): Bacteria > Bacillota > Clostridia > Oscillospirales > Ruminococcaceae > Ruminiclostridium_E. The sequence continues at coordinate 8,721 of JBJERK010000250.1, read as the reverse complement.
TTATTACTCCCCATATCCCCGACAAGAAAAGCGTAAATATGATAACCAAAAGCTATTACCCGCGGCTTATTGAGGCGGGAGTCAGGATTTTCGAGTACAAGCCGGGCTTTATCCACGCAAAAAACCTTGTTATCGACGGGAAAACTGCGGTTGTGGGGACGGTTAACCTTGATTACCGCTCATTTTATCTGCTGTTCGAGTGCGCCTGCATTTTCTGCGGCGGGAATGTTCCGAGGGGAGCGGAAATGGATTTTCTGGACACCCAGCAGAGAAGTATTGAGATAACAAGGGAGGACTGCCGCAGTATTTCTCCCCTTGTTAAAATTGTACGAGGTTTACTTAAACTTTACGCTCCGCTTATGTAATTGTTACAAATTTTGCAAAAGAGGATTTTTAACTCCGATTACCACTTGAAATTAATCCCAAAAACCGCTATAATTTATAGTGTGTGAAAAAAGATGGAAAAAGAATAATAAGGAAAACTTCAGGAGTCAAAAATGGATATTTTCAATTTACTGTCGCTTCTTGGCGGCCTTGCGCTGTTCCTTTACGGTATGGATCTTATGGGCAAAGCGCTTGAAAAAAAGGCGGGCGGAAAGCTTAAGAACATTCTCGCAACCTTCACCTCCAACAAATTCAAGGGCTTTCTCCTTGGTCTTGCAGTAACCGCTGTAATTCAGTCCTCCTCCGCAACCACGGTTATGGTTGTGGGCTTCGTAAACTCCGGTCTTATGACGCTGGGACAGGCAGTGGGCGTTATCATGGGCGCTAACCTTGGTACCTGCGTTACCTCCTGGATTTTATCCCTTACGGGAATTTCGGGCGGGGATATTTTCTGGCTTCAGCTTTTAAAGCCGGACTCCTTTACCCCTGTTTTTGCATTTATTGCAATAATAATGCTGGTTGCATTCAAAAATAACTCCAAAAAACAGGATACAGCCACCATTTTTATGGGCTTTGCAATACTTATGTACGGTATGGAATTTATGTCCTCGGCAGTATCGGGACTAAAGGACGTACCCGAATTTACGGAAATACTCCTGTTCTTCTCAAACCCGATTCTGGGCGTGCTTGTGGGACTTGTGCTTACTGCGATTATCCAGTCCTCCTCCGCCTCCGTCGGTATTTTACAGGCGCTTTCCATTACGGGCAGGGTAAGCTACGCTACCGCTATCCCGATTATAATGGGTCAGCATATCGGTACCTGTATCACGGCGCTTATTTCCTCCTTCGGGGCAAACAAGAATGCAAAAAGAGCCGCCGTTGTTCACCTGCTGTTCAACGTTATCGGTACGGTTCTTTGTATCGGAATTTATCTTATAGTTACTGCGGCGGTTGACCTGTCGGAGCTTATCGAAAGCCCTGTTACTCCCTTGTCTGTTGCAGTAATCCACACCTCCACAATACTGCTTTCCATTATAGTAGAGTTCCCGCTATCAAAGTACCTTGAAAAGCTTGCAGGACTTATCGTACGGGACGACAAGAACCCCAAGGACGAGGTTTTCGCCCTCCTGGACGAGCGTCTTCTCTCTACTCCCTCTATCGCTATTGAGCGCAGCCGTACAGTTGCAGTAAAAATGGCAAGAGTTTCCGCAGAATCAATAAAGGAATCCTTCAGGCTTATATTTGAATACGACGAAAAGCTTGCCCAGTCCGTCAGAGAAGCCGAGGAAAAGGTGGACAAGTACGAGGACAGCCTCGGCACCTACCTTGTAAAGGTAAGCAGCAAGAGCATGAGCGAGGCGGACAGCCACGAGGTTTCAAAGCTTCTGCACATGATAGGCGACTTCGAGCGTATAAGCGACCATGCGGTAAATATGGTTGAATCCGCCGAGGAAATCCACAGCAAGGGACTCAGCTTCTCGCCTGCCGCCAAAAAGGAAATTATGGCGATGATGGACGCTGTTTCGGAGATTATCGGGCTTTCCCTTGAAGCCTTTGAGAACAACGACCTTGTAAAGGCTACGCAGGTCGAGCCGCTTGAACAGGTTGTGGACTCCCTTAAGCTCCAGCTTAAATCCGCCCACGTCAACCGCCTGCGCAAGAACGAATGTACGATTGAAATGGGCTTTGTGCTTTCCGACCTGCTTACAAACCTTGAAAGAGTTTCCGACCACTGCTCGAATATTGCAGTCTGTCTTATCGAAATTGCCCACGACAGCTTTGATATGCACGAATACATCCAAAGCCTCAAGGAAGAGCACGGCGGACAGTTCAAGAAGTCCTTTGAATACTATCTTGAAAAGTACTCAATAAAGGAGAAGTAAGCGGTATGGAGCCTCACGACTACACGGTTACAGCCATTGACGGCGATTATGTGACGCTGACGGACGAAAATAAAGAGGAGCTTTTTATTGCAGCAGCCCTGCTTCCGCCCTTTATAGATATAGGTACAAAGCTTCACTACGAAAATCTTGAATATACGGTTATATGAAAAATCCCCCGGAGTTTTAAGCTCCGGGGGATTTTTGCTTAACTCACTGCTCCTCGTCGTCATCAAGATTAATCCGTAAAAAGGGGCTCATTCTTGTAGGACCGAAAAGAGCGTTCATAACGTGCTTTGTTTTATGTGTAACGGGCATTCCGTCGGAATCAAGGATTTCCTCCTCCCGCTCGAAGCCGTCCTCACGCTGTATGCCACTGAGAACGCTTGAAAAATCCGCCTTTTCGGGCTGCTGAGCCGTTCCTGCGCTTCTGTAGGCGGAAAGAGCGTTTGCGGGCAGGGGCTTCTGAACCGGTGGCGGCGCTATCTCCTCGGCGGAAAGCTGTCCCTCAACCTCAGGCTCGGGCTCCTGCTGCGCCTTTTTGTAGTCCTCGAGGGGCTGTCTCAGCCGCTCATAAGGGGAAGGCTCGATATATCCGCTTCTGTTTTCGTTTCTGAAAGGGGCGGATTCGCTTCTTGGACGGAAAACCTTAACGTCGGAATCCTCGTTTGCCGTCTGCGGCGTTGGTGCAGTCCTGCTTCCGTTAGGAATTGTTACCGTTCTCGGCTTATAGGGCTGCGGCTCACGGGGCGGCTCGGGATAAACGGCTGTCGCTCCCCTTATTACCCTTGATACAGGCTGTGGTCGGGAGAAATCCGACTGGCTGTAGGGCTGATAGGCGGTCTGCTGAGCAGGAACAGTTCTCTGAACTGCTGCGGTCTGCTGCGGGGCTGACTGCATGGGGCGCTGTAGGTTGGACTGCTGTACTGCTGCGGGGGCAGCGGGCTGCTGCCAGCCGTAGGGAGAAGCCGTGCCGTAGCCGGATTGGGGCTGAGGCGCTGCTCCGCCGAAAAGCCGCTGAACCGCCGCCATAGCCTCCTGCTCAGATTCGGCAAGAGTACCTTTAGGCTGAACGGCGGGGCGCTCAACCTTTCTGAACACAAAGGGCTTAACCTCTCTTCCGTCCTCGGAAAGAGTGGCCTGCTCCTGTCGGCGGGGCTGACGTTCAAACATAGGTTCCTGCTTCTTAGAAGCAAACTCGTCGCCGCGGGAGCGCTCGATAAAGTCGTTAAGCTCCTTCTCTCCCGCTTCGCCCAGCATAATCTGCTCTTTAAGGCGCAGCTCCTTCTGATACCAGAGGGAGAAATCCCGCTGTGTCATATCCACGTTCACCCTCGCCGCCATTTCCTTGTAAAGCGCCTCGGTTTTCTCGTTTACAACGTCCTTGTCAACGTAAATTACGCTGAAATCGTCGTCCTCCTCGTCGGGTGCAGGAAGCGAAACGGTCTGCTTTGCGGGTATAACCTCCTCGGAGGTACGCCGCATTGCTTCAAGGCAGGTAAGCCCGTCTCTCTGGGGTCTGCTGCAATAGCTGTAGGGATACTCCTCGTCCTTAAGGTAGTATTCCCCGCAGCGGGCGCATTTCTGAATAACTGCGCCGCTTTCGGTGATTGCGTCAATTTCAAGGTCGATTACCGCCTTGAAGGAGCCGGGCATATAAATCCGCTCGGGAGTACCGGTCATTGACTTTATTATAGTACCTGCAAGGCTGTCGTTCTTATTCGGTATGTAGCTTTTTACCGCTGCAAAGGCGTCCATAGCTGTTCTGTCGGTAAGGTCGGGATTCCTGCGGGATTTATAGTCGGAGTCGGGATAGTTCATATCCTTAAGCTGATTGCGGAGAATTTCCCTTGCGGCACTGCTCATAATAAAAGGGGAGTTTGGCAGCCTGCCCGCAGAATAAACTCCTGAGGAGGCAAGCTCCTCTACGGGAAAGCCCTGCTCGTTAGCGGCTACGTTGAACATAAGGTCGAAATAGTTCGCCCTCGCCGCCCCCTCACGGGGACTGCCCAAAGAAACGCCGAAAACAAAGTCCACCTTTGTGCGGGCGTATTCCTGCATCTGCAAAAGATTGCGCCACTGGTTTATTGCCCGATTGTGGCGGTATTCGGAAAGGCGGGTAAAGATTGCCCGCTCAAAGTCGTTGCGGCAGTGTATGAAGCTCTGCCAGAGAGTGCCTACGCTGACGTTATTCTGTGTGCAGAGGTGCTCAATCCAGCAGTCGATTACGATTTTATCAAAAATCGTCCGCATATTCTGCTCGTAGTACTTGTGGCAGTTGGAAATGGAGTTGCGTATGGAGTACATATCCTCCATGCTGAACTCTCCCGTTCTTGCGGCAAGTCTGCACAAGTCCGAACAATGGTCAAGAAACAGGCTGAAATCGTATTTACAGAAGTTTATAAGGTTGGTGGGGTAGAAAAGGGTATAAATCTCGTTTGAGTTCCTGCCCGCAATATTAAGCTGGCGCGCCATTCGTCCTGCCTCCTCTCCGCAAAATAGTAGGTTTATTCAATAGCTCCCTCTTCCCCATTGGTTTCCTCTGCGGTTTCCTCGGGAGGAGTAAGGGTTGAGCCTGTAGTTTCGGCAATATAATGACCCTCTATCTCGTAGTAGGTCAGTATCTTCTCGGTTGTTTCCTCTTCCTCTTCTTCCTTTACAATTTCCGCCTGAGCAAAAATCTCGTCTAAATCCTTTACTCTGCCGTCAATATAAAGCTCGGTATCGGAAATCCAGTTGTAGGAAACGCCCTCCCTGTCCATTGTGACAAGAACCTTCTGACTGCCGAAATGTCTGCGGCAGTTAAGATAGGGAAGCTCAATATCGTCCTCAGTGCGCTCAACGTAAAAGCTTGCGGTGCGGCGCTCGTTTGAGTCGTCGTCAACGTACTGCACAAGGCGGTAGGAGCCGTTTTTCGAGTAATCGTACTCCGATGACCGCTTTGTAAGGTCGCAGTCGCTTATTGATAGGAGAGAGCTGATTGTAAGGTTGAAGTGAAGCATTGTAAGGTAAACGAGAGTACCTACCACGAACATAAGCAGGTAAATCGTACCCAGAATAGTCTTGAAGGTTTCATTTGTTCCTGCCGCAAGGAAGGTAAAAAGGCAGATAGCCACCGGCGGCACGATAATATACCACTGCCCGAAGGCAAGAAACAGCAGCAAAAACGCCGCAAGGGGCGTTACACAGGCAACAATGCGGGTTACAATCTGCTTTCTTGTATAGAACATAATGCCGCCGAAAACGAAGTTCACCAGCAAATACATCAAAAACAGCGGAACGGGATTTGTAGGCTCAAGGTAATAGGCGAAAGCCAGCCAGTCCACGAAAACAAGAAACACGGGAAAGCCCAGGGTAAGAAAAGATACCCCGAATTTAACCCACCTGTTCCTTAAAATATCGAAAATTTTATTCATTACATTTTACCTTTCATATTAAGGGTACAAAAGTCCATATTATCTATTTTACACTAAAACCAAGAAAATTTCAATAGGTGAGCGCAAATTTTTACCGCCCCTTTCTATTTTGGGCAGTATGCTGTACATTTGCAACATCTGAAAACGATTAACAAAATTTATCTTTGGTAAAAATACGGAATTTAACGTTTTTCTATGGAAAAAGTCTGAAAATGTGGTATAATCATAATAAGACGACTTTGAAAGGATAAAGCTATGAATATTGCAATTGCACAATCCGGCGGACCTACCTGCGCTATCAACGCCTCTCTTGTTGGCGCCTTCGGACAGGCTCTCAAAACTCCCGAGATAGACGCTGTTTTCGGCTCGGTAAACGGAATTGAGGGGATAATAAGGGACAACCTTATCGACCTTAAGAACATTATACGGACAAACGAGGACATGGAGCTTTTAAAGCAGACTCCCTCAACGGTTCTCGGCTCCTGCCGCTACAAGCTCCCCGAGGAGGAGGAGAACAGCGAGGTTTACGAAAAGATAATGAAGTGCTTTAAGAAGCACTGCATAAAGGCTTTCTTCTACATCGGCGGAAACGACTCCATGGACACGGTTGCAAAGCTTTCCAAATACGCCGAAAAGCACGGCGAGGATATACGCATTATCGGCATACCCAAGACCATAGACAACGACCTTTGCGAAACCGACCATACCCCCGGCTTCGGCTCTGCCGCAAAGTACGTTGCCACCACCATTCAGGAAATTATCCGCGACAGCTCGGTTTACAGCATAGAATCCGTTACAATCGTTGAGATTATGGGCAGGCACGCAGGCTGGCTTACAGCTTCCACCTGCGTACTGCGGGCTAACGGAGAAATAGCTCCCCACCTTATCTACCTGCCCGAAGGAGATTTCGACGCAGATAAGTTCATTGAGGACGTTAAAAAGGAGATGGCAAAGCACAAGGCGGTTATTATTGCCGTTTCCGAGGGCATTGAGCTTAAGGACGAAAGCTACCGCTCGGGAACTACAGATAATTTCGGGCATAAGTACCTGTCCGGCATAGGAAAGCTGCTGGAAAACCTTGTGCGGGAAAAAATAGGCTGCAAGGTGCGTTCAATCGAGCTTAACGTTATGCAGCGCTGCTCCTCCCACATCTGCTCAAAGACGGATATTGACGAGGCTGAGCGTATAGGTGCAGCAGGAGTTAGCGCCGCCCTTTCGGGAGAAACGGGAAAAATGATGGCTTTCCGCCGCATAAGCGATATTCCCTACATTGCGGATATTGTTTCCGTCCCCGCCGAGCTTACCGCCAACCGCGAAAAGGCTTTCCCGAAGGAATGGATAACCTTTGACGGAACAAACGTTACAGAGAGCGCATACAAGTACTTCCTGCCCCTTATTCAGGGCGAAAACGTAATCAGAATGAAAAACGGTATGCCGGTTCATTTCAAAATAAGAGAGGACGTACTTAAGTGAGGGAGCGGGCTTTGCGATTTTTTCGCAATTTGTTCACTATTCATAATTTATAATTCAGCCCCGTAAAAGCCGCTATTTCGCCATTTTACAATTATTTCTGCATTTAATATTGCGCCCCGATACCCTCTATTTTTCCCTTATCCGACAGGGAGAAAAAGGGTATCGGGGCGCTTTTTGCGTTTTCGGGCGGATTTATCCCGCAAAAGCAGGAAAAACAGGAGAAAAAATCCGTGGATTTCCAGTATAGGGTATGCTATAATGCAGACAGAAAGGAAACCGAAAGCATTGAAAGGAAGTTGATATTATGGCTATTTTTCAGAAAAACTCCGCCGAAAGGACAGAAAAAGCAAGCGGCAATAACGCAGTCAACAAGGTTTACGAGCTGCCCGTCTGCTCAATAAAGCCAAACCCCGCTCAGCCCCGTGTTATTTTCGACGATTACGAGCTGTCCCAGCTTGCGGTAAGCATACAGCAAAACGGCATTTTACAGCCACTTACCGTACGGCGGCTTGAGGACGGGCTTACCTATGAGCTTATTGCGGGAGAGCGGCGGCTCAGAGCCTGCCGTTTGCTGAATATGTCCTACGTTCCCTGCATAATCGTTGAAACAACCTCACGGGACAGCGCTGTGCTGGCGGTTCTGGAGAATATCCAGCGGTCGGGGCTTAACTTTCTGGAGGAGGCATACGCAATCAAGAACCTTATCGACTACTACGGTCTTACCCAGGAGGAAACCGCCGCAAGGCTCGGTATTGCACAATCCACTATTGCCAACAAGCTAAGGCTTTTAAAGCTCTCCGACGAGGAAAAGAAGCTTGTGCTTCGGTATAAGCTCAGCGAAAGGCAGGCACGGGCGCTGCTGCGGCTACAGGAGGGAAAGCGCTTAGCGGCAATAGAATATATCGGCGCAAACCAGCTTAACACCGCCCAGACCGATTCCTATATCGAGGAGCTTCTGCGGGAAAAGCCCAAGCCGAGAATACAGCGGCGCTGGGGCTTCCGGGCGGTCAATCTCTACATCAACTCCTTCAACAAGACCATTGACGCCATGAAGGAAGCGGGGATAAACTGCGAGGCTATGAAGAACCGCACCGATGATTTTATTGAATATGTGGTTAAAATTCCTTTGAGGCAGGGAGGCGAGCGGGCGGAAAAGATAGTATAAAGAAAATCGGCTTAGGCAGTAGTGCTTAAGCCGGTTTTTTGTACTATTACAAATTGTAACCTTTTGAAAGATAATTGTAACCCTTTTGTAATTGCCTTGGGGCAAGAATTATGATATAATCACCGTAAGAAGAACATAAATAAATTAGAAAAGGGTGGCGAGAAGTCGTCAGATGCTAGGAAACCACATAACGGCTAGGCTTTGTGCCTGCCGTTATGTGGTTGCAGGAAGCAACAAAGTCATCGCCAAAAGGCGGCACGGACGCCGCCATACAAAGCGATGACGAGGTGACAGACGCAGATGGCGGCTTATCGACAGCCTGAACATTATTTTCCCAAAACCGCTTTAACCCCTACATAACCGTCACTATAATAGGCGATAATACTCTTGTACTCCCCGCTGT
>JBJERK010000249.1:0-2559 GCA_051882255.1 Ruminiclostridium sp. | reverse complement strand
GGGATTTCATACCGGATGCGGACCTGGCATTGTCATTGTCATTGCGGAGAGGAGTCTTCAATGAGTTTGAAGTGGACAGGGAGACCGCTCTCGCATTCCTCCACAGGGATGTCGTGAGACTCCCTGAGGCAGACAGGGGCCTGCTCCTCCTTGTGTACAGGGGCTTGCCGATTGGTTTCGTCAAGAATCTCGGCAACCGTTGCAACAGTCTCCATCCCCTGCACAGACGTATCAGAATGGATATTTGATTATATTATATGAACAGAATTTTTATTGCGACAGCCGCTCTTGCAATGTTGACAGCGGTTTCATCCATGGCCCAGGAACCCTCAAGCCAGGATTTCAAGGCGAGATATGAGACAATGGTTTCCAAACTCGGCCCTGCCGGAGTGGGCATTGAGACATTGATCAACAAATGGGAGGCTGCATATCCTGAAGATCTGGAGATGCTGGCAGCCAGATTCTCCTACTGCTTCAACAAGGCCCAGGCTACAAGTGTCGAGGTAAAGGATGCCGCGAAATATCTTGGAGAACAGCCTGTGCTCACGCTCAAGGATACCACTGGCAATGACATCAATTATTTCCAGGTCACCAGCTATGATGACGAACTCTTCGGGCAGGCTCAGAAGGCCATTGACAAGGCGATTCAGATAGCTCCTGACAGGCTTGACCTCCGGTTCCTCAAGACAGCGTCCCTCATCGGATATGAAAAGGAGAGCCCTGATATGGCATTGTCAAGTCTCAAGGGACTGGTGGACTACAATTTCACCCGCCATCCCAAGTGGGAATATCCCGGCGTAGAGAAAGTTGACGATGAGTTCTTTGCCGCCGCTATTCAGGAATATTGCTATCTTTTCTTCAAGTACGGTACTCCGACCTCGTTCGAGGCATTCCGCCAGCTTTCCGAAATTGAATGTGCTTCCGGTCCTATGGCGGGTATGCAGGGCGCATACACCAGCTTCTTTGGTCCCGACCCGATAAACCTGCTGGGCGTTGTAATACTAACCTCCCTCGGTACATGGGGACTGCCCCAGATGGTAACAAAGTTCTACACAATCAAGGACGAGCGTTCTATAAAGTCGGGAACTGTTGTTTCTACTTTTTTTGCATTCGTGGTTGCAGGCGGCTGCTACTTCCTGGGCGGCTTCGGTCGTCTTTTTGTGAAGATGGGCGCAGACGGCAAGCCTGTTGAGGGCTACGATTCGGTTATACCCGCTATGCTTGAAAGCCTTCCCGACCTGCTGATAGGAATAGTAGTGGTGCTTGTGCTTTCCGCCTCAATGTCCACCCTTTCCTCCCTTGTACTTACCTCAAGCTCCTCAATAACTCTCGACCTTATCAAGCCCTTTGTTTTCAAGAACAAGCTTGAAGAAAAGAAATCCCTTGTTATAATGAGAGTTTTTATCGGCATATTCCTTTTAGTTTCGGTTATTATCGCTCTTAACAAGAACGCTCTTATCACCGACCTTATGGGCTATTCATGGGGCGCTCTTGCGGGTGCCTTCTTAGCTCCCTTCCTGTACGGTCTGTTCTGGAAGGGCGTTACAAGAGCGGCGGTTTATGTAAGCTTTGCTTTCGGCGTTGGCATTTCCGTTCTCCACCTTATCTTGAAGTCCTGCGGTATGCTTTCCGGAACAATCTTAGGCTTCAACGTTGCTTCTCCCGTAAATTTAGGTGCATTTGCTATGGTGGCGTCTCTTATCATAGTGCCTCTTGTAAGCCTTATCACGCCTAAGCTTAAGAAGGCTGATGTTGACGGAATTTTCAGCTGCTACGACAAGAAGGTAAGCGTTAACCAGTCGGAAGCAATAACTTCTGCGGAAGAAACTGTATAAAAACAGTAATAAAATGCACAAAAAAGCATTTTAAGGTTGAAAAAAATATAAACTTGTGATACAATAGGGATAGCCGTTTTGGCTATCCCATTTGTACGTTTTGAAAGGAATATCGGAATTATGTTTTACAACAAGGAAATGGAAACAATGCCCCGCAAGGAGCTTGAAAAGCTGCAGCTTGAAAAGCTTAAGAAGCTTGCGGTTTACTGCTACGAAAATGTAAAGCTTTATAAGGACAAGTTCGACGCTGTAAAGCTTGACCCCTATAAAATAAAGACCTTAAGCGACATTCAGTATATCCCCTACACCACAAAGGCGGATTTCCGTGACAACTATCCCTTCAATATGTTCGCTGTACCTATGAAGAAGATTATAAGACTTCACGCTTCCTCGGGAACTACAGGCAAGCCCACGGTTGTAGGCTACACAAAGAACGACGTTGAGATGTGGAGCGAATGTATGGCAAGGCTTGTTATGGCGGCAGGCGCTACCGACGAGGATATTGTGCAGATCTGCTTCGGCTACGGTCTGTTTACCGGTGCGCTGGGACTGCACTACGGTCTTGAAAAGCTCGGCGCTACCGTTATCCCCAGTTCTTCCGGAAATACCGAAAAGCAGGTTATGCTTATGAAGGACTTCGGAACAACCGCCCTTGTTGCAACTCCCTCTTATGCACTGAGAATAGGCGAAGTTATTGAGGAAATGGGAATTGCTCCCGAGGACA
>JBJERK010000248.1:0-2563 GCA_051882255.1 Ruminiclostridium sp. | reverse complement strand
AAGCAAGTTTCTAAAGCTGTTTTCCGTTGAATTTATAAGCTGATTTTTTATGCAGTCCTCCATATCGCAAAAGGGGATACACAAAGAACCGTCCCGAAGCAGAAATTCCTTCATTTTAACAAGCCTCAGCTCGTCCATATGTTTCCAAAGGCTTTCGCCTGCTGCAACAGAATAAACACAGCTCGTATCGTTTACCATAAAGCCCAGCTTATTAAGGCAGACGGCTATTGCATTATAATATGGCTGCGATTGAAGAATATGCACACGCAGATATTTTTCGGTACGCATAATTATTTCTCGTATAAGATATGAGGCATAGCCCTTTCGCCGCTTATCTTTATCCGTATAGATATATTTAAGTATCCAGCCCTGATTTTCCTTTGCCAGAACAGCATACGTCATAGGCTTTTCGTTGTCTTTAAGCAGGAATGCTTTGCCGTATTCCGTATCAGCCATTTTCATATAATAATCCGACAGCGGACAGCGCCACTCGGCAGGAAAAAGCATTATATATTGCAGAAAATAAAGCTCCTCTGTTTGCACCATTTCGCTGTTCTCCTCATTTATCATAGTTATCAATAAATGATATTATGTCGCCTACGGTGCTGAACCTATCCGAATAATTAAGACGAATATCAAATTCCTCCTCCAAAACAATCGCAAGCATAACCATACGCAGGGAATCCACACCTAAGTCATTAGTGATTGATGTTTCGGCATTTACATCGGAAACGTCTGTCTGGGGCATAATTTCCACAAACAGCTTTTTAAGTCTTTCTAAAGTTGACAAATCTAAAACCTCGCTTATTTATTGCTCACGGAGTATTTTCATAGCGCCCGAACGCTTAAAATCTTCTGTTCTTACCACAAGCTTTAATATTAGTTTATTTGTTGGCAGCTGCATATTAACCTCGTTAACAATGCTTTGCAGTCTGCTTTCTGTTTCATCGCCTGAACAGCCTGCAAATGCAGGCATAAAGGGCATTATCTCAATGCCGATGACGTTATTTCCGTTTATTGTCATACGGCGTACAAGGCAGTCCTTTACAAGGGGATTCTTATCAAACAGGCTTTCAAGCTCCTCCGGGGAAACGTTTTCTCCGTTTGGCAGGAGTATAAGATTCTTGACTCTGCCTGTAATTACAAGAAATTTTTCCTGCTTATATTCCCGAAGCTCTGCCAAATCTCCCGTGCGAAACCAGCCGTCGGAAAGCACCTGTGCCGTTAATTCGGGTTCGCCGTAGTATCCCAGCATTACATTATCGCCCTTGATATACAGCTCTCCGTCTATAAGCTTTATTTCCTGTCCGCGATAAACAGGACCCACCGCTTCGGGAAAATCCTCTGCGTTATTGTTTCCCGCTGTGAGGTTGGCACATTCGGTAAGACCGTAGCCCGGGCAAACCTTTATGCCGAAGGAGGCGCAGTCCTGCATAAGTCTCGGCGCAACAGGGGCAGCGCCGCTTATAATAACCTTCAGGTCGCCTAAAAAAGGCTTGCCCTTAAGCTTTGCTATACCGAGAATAATTTCAATCATTCCCGGAACAAGCACCAGCGTTGTGGGACGGAAAAGAGGTATATCCATAATAGCGGCTTTTAAATCGGTACAGAGATAAACTGACGAGCCGCTATAAAGGCAGGACAGCAAGCCACGAATTGAGCCGAAAACGTGGGAAAATGGAAGTAAAGCCATATAGCGGCGCTTAAGCACATGACCGGGACCGAACACGCCATTGAAGGCTCCACGCATCAAAGCTCCGTGAGATAGCACAGCATCCTTGGGCGTTCCCGATGTTCCGCCGGTCAGAAAGATAGCCGCAGGAGTCTGTTTTGAAACCTCCGCAAATTCAGCCTCAGTTTCTCCGATAGAATCAGCCATGAAAACAGGACAGGAAACGCCTGTTGTCACGGAAGATAATCCTTCGGCGGCAAACAAAGTCTCAATATCATACTTCTCAATTATACCCGCAAGCTCTTTTTCGCCCGTAGCTGCGGGCAGCATCATTACTGTAAAGCCCGCGGCGGGAATTGCAAGGAAAAGCTCGGCAGCGTCCCTGCTATTCGGGGCAAGAACCGCAATATTTGCGCCTTTTTTCAGCCTCAATGCATACCAGAAAAGATACCCGTCTTTTAACCCGTGAAACAAGCTTCTCGTATGTAAATGCGGCTGATTTTTCGCAGAGGGCAGGAAGCGAAGCGTACTGCCCGCAAATAAAATCAAGGAATTGCGGAATTGTCGGAAGATAGCGAAGCTTTTCAAGCTCCCCCGATTCAACCATATCATAATAATAATTCTTCATAAAATACCGATAATTGCGTCTGTTCAGCGCACAATACTGAATTCTTGTATATCTGTAATTTTTTCTTCCGATTTCTGCGGATTTTCTGCGGACGTGTTTTCAAGCTTAACCAGTATTTCTGCGTCCTTGTTCATTTTTCTGAGGGTTTGCGGGTCTATATCAATTCCTATTGAACCGCCCGAAACCGCTTCCAGATCCTTGTCGGCAACCTCGCCGTAATTAGTTCCTTTGACAGCTTCCTTGTTATTATAGTTTGCCATAAT
>JBJERK010000247.1:7265-10315 GCA_051882255.1 Ruminiclostridium sp. | reverse complement strand
CGATACAGCTTGGCTGGTGCAACGGTCACAACACAAGGCTCAACTGCCTTGAATATCACCGTGACAGCGAGCTTAATATCGGTCTTTACGACTTTATTCTGCTTGTTGCAAAGGAGGACGACATCATTGAGGGCAAGCTTGATTCCTCTAAGGTTATGGCATTCCGTGCAGCGGCAGGACAGGTTGTTGAGGTTTACGCAACAACTCTCCATTACGCTCCCTGCAACGCAGAAAAGAACGGAAAATTCAAGGTAGTAATCGCTCTGCCCAAGGGTACGAACGGCCCCGTTCCGAATATTAAGGCGCTCAACGACGAGGATAAGACTCTCCGTGCCTGCAACAAGTGGCTTATTGCCCACAAGGACGCAGCCGAGGCTTCACAGGGCGCTTACGTCGGCATTACAGGCGAAAATATCGATATAGCAGACCTGCTCTAAAAGGAAAATCATAAAAGACAAAAAGTACGGCGAAAGGAGGGGCTTCCCTTGTACATATACGAAACAGGGCTTATCGGAAAGGCAGTCCGGCAGAAAATCGAAAATGCGAAAAGCGCTGCTCAGGGCGGGGACGGCTCCTCCGAAAGCTTCAGCGAGATTTTAAAGTCCATGATGACGGACACCAATGCAGAGCCGAAAACCGTGGGGCTTTATTCAAGCGGCAATTCCTCCGCTCAGCCAAGTGGCGACGCACTTATCTATGCTCTGAGAAATGCTGAGCTGGATTCTACCTCGGCGGCGGTTATAAGCTCCCTCGGCTTAAGCGCCTATACGGGAATAAGCGGTACCTCGGCGCTTGAAGCTGCGGCGGATGAGCTGAAAAGCTCGGCGGAAAGCCTTTTATCCGTCAAGGACGCTGATAAGGCGACTGCTTTGCCCCTTCTTTACGGCTTTACGGAAAAGTATAACTCACTGCTTACTGCGCTGGAGGTTTCCTCCTCGGTTTCTGCGAAAATGTACGCTCTGGGGCTTAAAACAGCCGCAGAAACCAACAGCGAGGCTCTTGCCGCAGCGGGAATTACTGCGGTGGATAACGGAAGGCTTGAATTTACGGCGGAAAACTACGAAAAGACGGATTTAAGCGGCTTTTTGAGCAGTATTTCTTCCTCCGCCTCTCTGATTTCAACCTATGCGGCAGCAACAACGGGCACAAGCACGGGTCTTCTGAGCATTTTTGACGACGATGATGACAGCATTTCAGCCAACTATTTGTCCCTTATGAGCAGTCTCATGTAACAGTTACATTTTTTAAGTTATAACGATTTTAATTTAAGTAACTCTTTGTTCGTTTTTAACAAAAATGACCGCTGAAATTTTGCGTTATAATAATTGACAGGAAAAAGCATAATTGTTATAATTTATGTATGGTTCGGAATGAATTGAGCGGGGTATTCTGCGTAAATATCCTGCGTATTGAAGAAAGGATGGATTGATTTAATGAGAAAATCAAGAAAGGTTATTTCTGCCCTTTTAGCGGCAGCTTCTCTCGTTTCCGTGGCTTCCTGCGGCGGCGGCGGAAGAGGTGCGGCAGGCGGAGACGGTACTACTGCTGCAACAACAACTACTCCCGCAACCACTCGTGAGACAAACGACACCGACGCTAAGGTTCAGGAGGTTGCAGAGGCTGTAGAGCTGGAAGAGCTGACAGTTGAAAAGAAAATCAAGTGGCTCGCATGGTGGCCGATCGACGAAACCTCTGCGCCTGTTGAATTATTCAAGGCGAATTATGGTATCCCCGAAGAGGGCGACCAGTCCTACGGCGATTATGCAGACAAGGTTTTCACATACACAAACGTAGCTTATGCCGACCGTTATGACAAGCTCGGACAGATGGTATCCTCCGGCGACTCCCCCGATATATTCCCCTTTGAAATCGGCTACTTCCCCCTTTCCGCTTATAAGGGAATGTTCCAGTGCATCGACGGCGTTATCGACACCTATTCCGAGGAATGGGCAGACACAAGAGAGGACATGGATAAGTTCATGTGGGGCGGAAAGAACTACTGCGCTATCCCCAAGGTAAACACCGACTCTCTCTACTGGTACAGAAGAAGCGTTGTTCAGGAAGCAGGTCTTGAGGACCCCTACGAGCTTTATAAGGCAGGCAACTGGACATGGGATACCTTCCTTGATATGGCAGACAAGTTCCAGCAGTCCGGCGAAAACAAGTTTATAATCGACGGCTGGAGCGTAAGTGAAAAGCTTCTTGCAACAACAGGTACTCCTTTGGTAAGCATTGAGGACGGAAAGCTTGTAAGCAACCTGAATACTCCCGCTGTTGAAAGAGGTATGGCTCTTGCAGAAACTCTCTGCTCCGAAAACTATCGTTATCCCCGTCACGAGCTTAACAACTGGTCTATAAACTATGTTGCATGGGCAAACGGCGACACTCTCTTTATGGACGAGGGTACATATTTCTGGGAAGAGCGCGGCTGCAAGTATGCAAAGAGATTTGAATGGGAAGAGGGCGACGTATTCTTCGTACCCGCTCCCCGTGACCCCAGCTCCGATACCTACTACCAGTCCATGAAGCAGGACGCTATCATGTGGTGCGCAGGTTCTACCAATAAGGCAGGCTTCCAGGCTTGGATTGCATGCAACCTTGCGGCTACCAAGGATCCGGACGTTGTTGCTGCTGCAAGAGAAAAGAGCAAGCGCGACTACAACTGGACAGACGAAATGCTTGACTTCTTAGAGGAGCTTGAAAGAGATATGGTTGCAGTATGGGATTTCAAGAACGGTATCTCCACTGCTGCGGCAGACACCTCCGCTATGGAGAACAGCCCTGTTGAGTCTCTCCTTAAGATTCCTTATGTAACAGGCGAAAAGTCCTATACTCAGCTGCGCTCCGAAAAGCAGGGCGAGGTTGATACAGCTATCGCAGAAATGAACGCTTCTGTTTCTTAATTTAACCGGAAGCTGAACAGCAGAAATATTTTGGCGGGTGCAGAGAAATCTGCGCCCGCTTTGATTTTTTTGCGAAGCCGCCGCAAGGTAAGTGCGCCCGCTTTAGCGGGCGCACTTGGCGCCGCCGCACAAAGTGCGGCGGCGCTG
>JBJERK010000247.1:0-7165 GCA_051882255.1 Ruminiclostridium sp. | reverse complement strand
GCCGAAGGCAGCCGCACTCCTCGCCCCGTTTCACGGGGCGAGGCTCTGCGAAGCGGGGAGGGAACCTTGCGCCCGCTTTAGCGGGCGCACTTGGCGCCGCCGCACAAAGTGCGGCGGCGCTGACTTACGGGAAAATCCGATGTGGCTGTGCGGCTGCCGAAGGCAGCCGCACTCCTCGCCCCGTTTCACGGGGCGAGGCTCTGCGAAGCGTGAGGGAACCTTGCGGCTCAGCTTCGTCCGTAAATCAGAAGCCGAACTCATACACAAAATGCACAAAAGATATAAAAATAACGGTTAAAACCGCCAAAAATGTAAAAATTTGTCCAATTTCTATTTACACAACCGCCTCTTTGTGCTATACTGATATAAATATAGCAAATTACACACATATTCATTGGATAAACAGGACGGTGCAGCATGAAAAAGAAAATGGGACTTGATAAGAAAATGCTTTTAAGCGTTTGCGTTTCAATGGCTGTTATTATGATAATTACCTCGGCAATTACCTATATAGCGGCAAAAAACGCTGTTGAAACCGAAAGCCACGGCAAAATAATAAACGCTCTGAAAGCCGCTTCAAACGATATTGACGACTGGATTTATGCGCAGGAGGAAAATATCCGCACTGCAGGCGCTACAATCGCAGCTATTGAGGCGGACAAGCCCATAACTCAGAAGATTCTACAGATTGCCCGGGATAATTCAAACGGTGCGGTTTACGAAGCATATATGGCTTACCCCGAAAATATAACGATTTTCACACAGGAGGTTGACCTGCCCCCGGAATTCGACGTTACAAAGCGTGACTGGTATCTTGACGCAGTCGCAGCAGGCGGAAAGTCAATCTGCACCTCACCCTATATCGACTATCTTACGGGCAGAATGATAGTAACCGTAGCAAGCGCAGTTTTCAAGGATGGCGCTCTTTACGGTGTTGCCGGCGCAGACCTTTACGTTGACGAGCTTATGACGAAGTGCGAGGCGGTAAATGTTTCCGATAACGCTTACTCAATGCTCTTAGACAGCGAGCGGCATATTCTTGTACACAAGAACGAGGAGTTCACTCCTAAGGCGCAAGAAGACGGTTCCACCAAATTCACCTCCGTTTCCGACGTTCCCGCTTATGCAAATAACGAACAGCCTATCGACTCTGTTGTAATAATGAAGGACTACGACGGGGTTGAAAGGGCAATTGCAACGGTAGTTCTGCCTACCCTTAACTGGTCCTTAGGCTACGCTATAGACAGCTCCACATATTTCGCCTCCACGCAAGCTCTTGCACTTTATCAGAACGGCGCAAATGCAATAGGTATACTTGCTATGATAGGAATTGCAATCGTAGTAATCAAGAAATGCTTAAGTCCTATCCGTGAGCTTCAGACCGCAGCAAGAAGTATGGCGGCAGGCGACCTCAGCTACGTTCCACACTACCACGGCAACGATATATTAGGCGAGCTTTGCGGCAATCTTGCTACCACCAACAAGGAGCTTAAAAACTACGTTGACGATATTTCCCGGAATCTTTCAAATATGGCGCAGGGCGACTTCAACGCAAGCTTCAATGCGGATTATGTGGGCGATTTTACCTCTATAAAGAAGTCGATTGAGGACATTTCTGCCTCCATAGGCTCAATTATAAACGGCATAAACACCGCCTCCACCCAGGTAACTCTCGGCGCAGACAGCGTTTCCGAAACCGCCTCCTCTCTTGCTATGGGTGCAGGAGAGCAGTCTCAGACCGTTGATGAAATGGCGGAAATTACCGACAAGTTCATGAGCCAGATAAACGACAACAACGACAGCGCAGGCAAGGCAAGAGCCTTCTCCAACCAGACCAGCGAGTGCGTTGCAAACAGCAACGTAAGTATGCAGGAGCTGCTTGCTTCCATGCAGGAAATAAACGAAATGTCGGTTGAAATCGAAAAGATTGTAAAGACTATCGACGATATTGCTTTCCAGACAAATATTCTTGCTCTTAATGCAGCGGTAGAAGCCGCAAGGGCAGGAGAAGCGGGCAAGGGCTTTGCGGTCGTTGCTGACGAGGTAAGAAACTTAGCTTCAAAGAGCGCAGAGGCTGCAAAAATAACAACAACCCTTATCCAGAACACCGCCGCCGCTGTTGCAAAGGGCTCAAGAATAGCAAACGAAACCGCCGAATCACTCGGTGCTGTTACCGAGAAGTCCGAGGACGTAAACCGTCTTGTTGCAGGAATTTCCGAGGCTTGCGATATGCAGAGCAGCGAAATTGTACAGATTAAGGAAAAGCTTGAGGCTATTGCAGGAGTTGCCCGCAAGAACGCCGCTACCGCTCAGGAAAGCGCCGCTTCCAGCGAGGAGCTAAGCGGTCAGGCTCGTATGCTTGAACAGCTGCTCAGGAATTTCAAGAAGTAATACTGCAATAAAATTACAAAAAGAAATACTCCCTGCAAAAGCGGGGAGTATTTTTATATTTAAGGCAAATCAGAATCAGCCCTTTATCTCGCCCTCCTCATAGGAAACGGGCGGCGGGGTTGTTTCCTCGGGGACGGTAGTTACAGGCGGTTCGGTTTCAGCCGGCTCAGTAACCAGCGCACCGCCTGCCCCATAGCTTTCAGCCGCAAAGACAAGGGCTGTATAGGCGTCGTAAAGCTCCTCGTAGGAAGCATGCTGGAAGGCGTAGATTTCTGCGCTTGTAAGTAAATCCCTTATTCCGGGAATGAGGGTGATTTTTCCCGCAGAGGAAAGCTCGTAAATCTGCCGCAGTGTAAGGTTGCGGCGGATTTTCTCAAAGGCGGAGTCAAGATAGGGGTTATCGCTGTAAACGATAAGGTCTGCCGCCGCAGCCGCAGGCTGGTAAATCTGCTTGCCGGTGTTGTCGATAGTATAGTTTTCGGTATAAATCATATCCTCCACCGCAGCAAACTCAAAGCCCTTCTGCTTAAGCTCCGTAAGCAGCCCGGGCAGCGCCTGCTCGGTATTTTCAAGGTCGTTATGGAACAGGAGGATTGAGCCGGACTCGGTTTTGTCAAGTATCCTGTTTCTTATTGTGGCAGGGTCGGGGTCTTCCCAGTCTATGCTGTCCGCCGACCACTGAATAACCTTAAGCCCCATTCCCTCAATCGTAGTCATAAGGGTATCGTCATACTCCCCGTAAGGCGCACGGTAAAGGGTCGGCTCCTCGCCGGTTATCATCTTTATCTTCCTGCTGCATTCCCTCGTATCCTCAATAAGGTCGTTTATATTCGCTCCCTTAACGTGGGGGTGGCGGTCGGAATGGTTCTGAATTGAATGTCCCGCATTGTACAGCTTCCTTATATCCTCGGGATATTTGTCGCAGAACTCTCCCGTCACAAAAAAGGTTGCCTTTGCTCCCGCCTCATTAAGTATCTCAATAAGGCTGTCGGTGTTTGAGTTTCCCCAGGCGCAGTCAAAGGTCAGCGCAATTTTGTTGTCCGTCCTGTCAACGCAGTAAATCGGAAGCTTTCCCGGCTCTGCGGAAGCTGTAACTGCATTAAGCACCGCAAATATTACGATTACCACCGCAGTTATCACAAGCAGCACCGCCGTGATGCCCCGCAGCACCTGCTTTTTCGTCATTGTGTACACCACCATAAAATCAATCCCTTTCACGATTGTTTTGTTTTAGTGGATTATATGCATTTGGCAAAGAAAAAATGACAAGCAGGGAGAATTATCGGAGAAAAAGCATATATGCACAAAAATCCCCGAAGCAAATGCCTCGGGGATTGCATATTTCTGATTAGTTTCTGTGCTTGAACAGGCTCTCAAGGTCGCTGTAAGCGTCGTCGCCCATATTGTCGTTGTTTCTGGAGGAAATGAACTTTGCAAAGTCGTTTCCGCCTGCTCCTGCTGAGCTGTTGATAATTTCCTCTGCAACGCTGGGAGCAGCGTCAGCAGCCACGTTTTCCTTGAAGCAGGTTGCAATAACGGAAATTGTGATGGAGTCCTTCATATCCGCAGGACCGTAGTTCGCACCGATAATGATTTCTGCGTCAGCGTCGCAAGCCTTTGTGATTGCGTGCATTGCCTCGTCAACGTCGGTCATAAGTGCGTCCTGGGAAAGAGTGATGTATACGAGCAGTCTGCCTGCGTTCTTGATAGAGGTTTCAAGTAAGGGGCTGTTTACAACCTGAAGAACAGCGTCCTCAACCTTCTTGTCGCCTGTACCTGTACCAACCGCAATATGTGCGTCTCCTGCGTTTCTTATGATTGTGCATAAGTCGGAGAAGTCAACGTTTACTACGGCAGTCTTGTTAATCATATCGGAAACTATCTTTACCGAACGGTGAAGAACGTCGTCTACCATAACGAAAGCCTGCTGGAAGGTGAGTGCCTTCTCGTTGAGCTGTAAAAGGCGCTGGTTAGGAATGATAACGAGAGCGTCAACGTGCTTACGCATTTCGTCGATACCCTTCATAGCCTGATTCATCTTCTGCTCACGCTCGAACTCGAAGGGCTTTGTAACAACGCCGATTGTAAGTATTCCCATTTCCTGAGCGATTTCAGCAATAACGGGAGCTGCGCCTGTACCTGTGCCGCCGCCCATACCTGCGGAAATAAACACAAGGGAAGCGCCCTTTAAGTACTTTTCGATTTCTTCTCTGTCTTCTCTTGCAGCCTCTGCGCCTACCTCGGAGCGTCCGCCTGCGCCTCTGCCCTTAGCGCACTTTCTGCCTATCTGCACACGGCGGATAAGGGTCTTGTCCTTATTCTTAAGGGCTGCCACATCTGTATTTACCGCTACGAATTCAATATCCACATCATCGTCGCTGACGTCCTTGGAGTTCTTATCTCTTAAGCCCTTTTTCGCCATATTTTCAACTGCGTTTCCGCCGCCGCCGCCGACGCCGAAAACTTTAATCTGAATATTATAAACGGCACTTTCATCAAGATGGTCGAATTCCGGCTCCTCGCTTTCTACTGCGAAGCCTTCCTCGTCGATTTCAATTGCCACGATATTATACCTCCTGTTATTTTTTTGCAGCGGGCAAAAATGCCGCTTAACTACTTAGATTAATTGTAACAGATTTTGCAGGAAATTTCAATACCTTTTTTAAAAAAAGTAAGGTTTTCCGACTGCTTTTTTTTGTGGATTTTTCCAAATATTGTGTACATCTGCAAATGCTGCCCCACTATAGGCAGCCCCGCGCCGCAATTTCCCGCTTGCAGGCAGTACTGCCCCAAAAGCTTACCCGTTCGGCTTTTCCTCCTCCGGCGGGGCTTCTCTGCCCTCCTCCGGCGTAGTTTCCTCCCCCTCCTCGGGCAGTATTTCCGAAGCCACGGTCCTTTGCGGCTGCTCGGTAAGGGGTCTTTGAACGGCGTGTTCGGTATTTGTTATATCAAGGGACACCTTTTCGCCCTTTGCGATATGGTTTTCCAGCAGCTCCTTCGCTATTTTAAGCTTTTCGTCAAGCTGTAAAACAGAGCCGATTGTTATTTTTACCCTGTCCTCGTAGGTAAGAACAATGCTTAAGGTGTCGCTTATGTCGAGCTTTGTTATGTTCTGAAGCTCCGCCTTTTCGATAGCGGCGCTTATTTCGGAAATAAGCTCGTCCTGCTTTGGGTTTGCGGCGGTTATATAGTCGCCGATTTCAACGCTTTCGCCCGGCTGGTAGCCCACAACCTCCATACAGTCCGCCTTTTTACTGTCAATCTGCATAACTCTGCCAACGTGGGAAATAACGTAGTTCTTGCCTGCGTAGTAGAAGTTTACCATTGGGACTGCGGGGGTAACCTTTATTTTTATGGTGTATGGAAACTCCTTTATAACCTCCGCCGTATCAAGGCTTACCAGCTGTTCAAGGATTTTTTCGGGGATACCGCTTGTGCTTAAGCGCACAAGGTTTTCGTCTCCCTTAAGCCCGCTGGCGGCGATAATTTCCTCATCGGTATAGATAGTTTCTCCCTCAACAACTATTTGGTTGGCATTGAAAAGTACTGTAACAGACAGGATTGCGAAAACGATAAAAACGAACACGCCCAGCATAACGTAGTAAATGACGTAATTACCCCGCCTGCGGCGTTTTTTCGCCTTTTCCGCTTCCTTTTCCCGCCTTTTAAGCTCGTCCTCCCGCTTTTTTCGTGCAGGACTCTGGGGCGGCATCTGTTTTCTTGTTTCCTCGGAAATTCTTTTTTGTTTCTTTTTTTGTGCAGGAGCAGCCTTACCCGCAGGCTTTGAGGCTTTTGCAAGCTTTTCTGCTCTTGCGGCAGATTTGCCTGCTTCTTCTCTCAGCCTGCGGTTAAGCTCCTCCTTGCTCATTTCCGTTGTCCTGGTTTTATTCAGCTTGTGAAAATCCGGCATTAATGCCTAACCTCCGTTTTTGCGGTGTAACATAACACCCATCTTTATTGCATATATTTTAGTAAATCCTTTGCTCAGACCGCTCTTATGTCTGCTCCTACGCTTCTTAAGTTTCCCTCAATATCCTCGTAGCCACGGTAAATATAGCCTGCATTATCAATTTTCGTTATTCCCTCAGCGAAAAGTCCCGCTGTAACAAGGGCTGCTCCGCCTCGAAGGTCTGTAGCTTCAAGCTCAGCCCCCGAAAGCCGCTCTACACCCTCCACAACAGCAACCCTGCCCTCAACGCTTATTTTAGCCCCAAGTCGGGTAAGCTCGCTTACATGACGGTAGCGGTTCTCGAAAATCGTTTCAACAAAAACTGTCATTCCGCTCAATGTTGAGCAAAGCGCCATAAGGGCTGGCTGTGCGTCGGTAGGAAAGCCGGGATGCGGGGCTGTTCTTATAACAGAAGGAGCTTTCAGGGTTTTTCGTGCATTAAGATAAACGCTGTCCTTGCCGAAGCTGTAAACGCTGCAGCCCGTCTGCTCCAGAACGGAGATAACCGGTTCAAGGGATTTATAATCCGCCCGGGTAAGCATTATTTCTCCCCTTGTAACAGCTCCGCAGCAAAGGTAGGTAGCCGCAGCAATTCTGTCGGGCATTACGGTATAGTCGCAGCCCGAAAGGGATTTTACCCCTTCGATAAAGATAGTCCCCGTTCCCGCTCCGCTTATTTTAGCGCCGCATTTCGTAAGAAATCCTGCAAGGTCAGCTATTTCCGGCTCTCGTGCGGCGTTATGTATTTCTGTAACGCCCTCGGCAAGCACCGCCGCAAGCATTACGTTTTCCGTTGCCCCTACCGAGGGCACGGGAAAGGAAATT
>JBJERK010000246.1:0-2567 GCA_051882255.1 Ruminiclostridium sp. | reverse complement strand
GGAAATCCCGTCAATGGAAAACATAACGGTTGCGGTCGCTTTTCCCTCTATTGCGTAAACCTTTGAAATTCCGTGGCGGACAAAGTGGCAGACGTCAGGATACCAGCTGTCGAAATCAAGGGGAAAGCCGTCTTTAAGTATATCGAAAACTTTTTCGTAGGGCAGGTCTGCTCTTAAACCGACAGGTTTTTCCCGCTCCTTTTCGCCGCAGTAAGCCATAATAAGGCTGTTCTTAGCGGCGCTCCCGAGTCCAGCTTTTTCGCAGGTATTTGCCGACATTATAACGCTTTTCATTCCCGAAGCTTTACGAAAATGGACAAGCTCCTCGCCGCCGCAGTAATTCGGGGGTGCGAAAAGAACTCCCTCGCCGTAATAATCTGCAATCGCCCCGCCAAAGTCCTGCACAAAAAAGCGGCAGAAAGGGTAATTAAAGCCGTAGGCGAGGGCAAGCGCCTTTATTTTCCCCGAAAAAATATCGGGGGTATAGCTTTCGGGGAAAAGCTCCTTAAGGCTATAGACCTGTTTCAGCATTACAGCTCCGCAAGCCTCAGGGCAAGAGCTTCTGCGGTTTTCATTACTGCCAGAACGTCCGTCTTTTTCATCACACAGGCAGGAGAGTGGAGATAGCGGGTGGGCACGGAAAGGGCGGCAGTTCTTATTCCGCCGACTGCCTTATGGATAGCGCCGCTGTCGTTTCCGCCTGCAACAAGGGTTTTTGTCTGGCAAAGAACGCCCGCCGACTCCGCACATTCAAAGGACAGGCGGTAAAGCTCCCTGTCGTAAATCGTGCCCTTGTCCATAAAGGAAGCCACTGCACCTTTGCCTAAATGGCAGACCGCCTTTTCCTCCTCGCTTCCGGGAATATCACAGGCGGTTGTTGTTTCAAGCACAATCGCCATATCCGGCTTAACGTTGTATGCGGCGCAAAGAGCGCCTCTTGTGCCGATTTCCTCCTGCACGGTAAAAACAGCGTAAAAATCGTACTCGGGCTCGTTCTGCAAGAGGCACAGCAGCATAGCACAGCCTGCTCTGTCGTCCAGCGCCTTGCCCTTTATAAAGCCGTCGCCGAACTCCTCGTACTCGCTTCTGAAATAGCAGAAATCTCCCGCACTAACAAGCTTTTCCGCCTCCGCTTTGCTTCCTGCACCTATATCAACAGCAAGGTCGGAAATTTTCGGCTGAACGTCCTTTTCCTCCTCGGTAAGCAGGTGGATAGGCTTTGCGGCGATTACGCCCACAGTACCGTTTTTGAAAACGACCTGCCGCCCGAAAACAACAGCGGGATTAATTCCGCCCACGGGGGAGAACTTAAGCCGTCCGTCCTCGGTGACTGCGGTTACTATAAAGCCAACCTCGTCCATGTGGGCGCAAAGCATAACCTTATTTTTAGGGGCAGTCCTGCCCTTACGGAAAACGATAAGATTGCCGATACTGTCGGTGCTGACTTCGCAGTCTGCGGGCAGGCAGGATTTTATGAAATCCCGAACCTCCGCTTCATCTCCGCTTGTGCCGCAGAGCCTTGAAAGCTTCTCGGTAAGTCCGAAAACATCATACATCTGCCTCACCTCCCGTTAAGAACTCCGCCATAATGCGACCCACGGACTTAACGTCCTCGGTATCAATCACTTCTACCGGCGTATGCATATATTTAAGCGGGATTGAAACTAAAGCGGTTTTAATTCCGCCCTTTGAAACGCCTATTTCGTCTGCGTCTGTTCCCGTTTCTCCGCCCATTATTTCAAGCTGATAAGGAATATTTTTTTCCTTACAGAGCCGCTTCAGTTCCTCGGTCAAAGGCATATCCAGCGAGGGAGAAACGCCTATCATAGCGCCCTTTCCCATATCTCCGCACTTTTCACGCTTAGCGTCGGGGGTATAGGCGTAGCTTACGTCTGTTGCTATTGCAAAATCGGCGGCTGAGTTATAGGCTTCGATAATTGCGCCCCGGCTTCCCGTTTCCTCCTGCCCCGCAAAGAGAATTTCAACGTTATATTTAAGCTGCCTGTCCTTTACAAGTTCAAGAGCGTAAAGCACAGCCGCAACTCCTGCCCTGTCGTCAAGCGCTTTTGAGGTAACTCTGCTGCCCGAAAGGCGGGTAAAGCCCGAATCTATTGTAATTCTGTCGCCGGGGGCAATAAGCTTTCCGAGCTGCTCCTTGCTGTAACCCGTATCAATTGACATATCCTCGATTTTCATTGTCTTTTTTGAGTCGGCTGCAACATGGGGCGGGAGAGTAGCAACAACGCCCTTTACAGAGCCGTTTTCGCCGTGAATTGTTACAGTCTGTGCGGCGTAAAGCCTGCTGTCCGTACCGCCGCAGCGACCTGCCTTAACAAAGCCATTTTCGTCAATATAGGTAACGATAAAGCCGATTTCGTCAATATGGGCTTCAAGCATAACGGTTTTAAGTCCGTTATTCTTATCCCCGATAAAGCCCCTTACGCAGCCAAAGGGCGTAATTTCAGCATTATCCGTATATTTTTTCAGAATATCAAGCGCCGCTTGACAAGCGGCACTCTCTGCCCCCGAAACTCCCTCTGCTCCGCAGAGCGCTTCAAGGGTTTCCG
>JBJERK010000245.1:0-2573 GCA_051882255.1 Ruminiclostridium sp. | reverse complement strand
TCTCCCCACACAGCACATCTCTCCTCTCTCTTTTCTCTCATAAAACAGGCGCCAACCCGCCTGTTTTTTGTATTTTCTCTATTTATAAGGTATCGGAGCCAAAAAAATGCAAAAATCTATTGCAATAACGGACAAATTATAGTATAATAGATTGGATAATAGGCAAAAGAAAGGAAATAAAACAATGGATATAGCTTCGTTTGAACATATCTGCAACCTGTCAAAGCTGAATTACAGCGGCGCAGAGCAGGAAAAGGTAATTTCCGAAATGTCGGATATTATTGATTTAATGGACACCATTAAAGAGTACGATATAACCTACGACGATACAAAGGACCATAATGAAATCGCCTACGGGGATTTAAGGGAAGACCTTCCCGCCGCTTCTTTCCCTGCGGAAAAGCTCCAGCAGAATACAACTCCCAAGGACAACTGCTATGTGGTTCCGAAAATGATGGAATAAAGGAAAGGAAGGGCTATGATGGACTTAAAGAACATAACCGTAGCAGGTCTTCGGGAAATGCTCGACAAAAAAGAAATAAGCGCACCCGAAGCGGCGGCGGAATTTATCGCTGAAATAAAGGAAAAGGACGGAAAAATCCTGTCCTATATCTCCGTTACCGAAGATGAGGCAAGGAAAAACGCAGAGGCTGCACAAAAGCTTATAGACGAGGGCAAGGCTACCGCTTTAACGGGTATTCCCCTTGCGGTTAAGGACAATATCTGCACCGACGGGATAAAGACAACCTGCTCCTCAAAAATGCTGGAGGACTTCGTTCCTCCCTATAACGCTACCGTTATCGAAAAGCTGAATAAAGAAAACTATGTGCTTCTGGGCAAGGCTTCTATGGACGAGTTCGCTATGGGCGGCTCAACCCAGACAAGCGCTTTTGCTAAAACCAAAAACCCCTACAATACAGACTGCGTTCCCGGCGGCTCTTCCGGCGGCTCTGCGGCGGCTGTTTCGGCAGGTCTTTGTGCTGCGGCGCTGGGCAGCGATACCGGCGGCTCAATCCGCCAGCCCGCTTCCTTCTGCGGCGTTACAGGACTTAAGCCGACCTACGGCAGAGTTTCAAGATACGGACTTGTGGCTTTCGCAAGCTCCCTTGACCAGATAGGACCGATTGCCCGTACAGCAGAGGACTGCGGAATTATCCTCGGCGCTATTGCAGGCAGAGATGTTCACGACGCTACAAGCAAGGACGTTCCCGTTATAAACTTCAATGAGAAAATCGGACAGAGCATCAAGGGAATGAAAATTGCTATTCCTAAGGAATTTTACGGTGATGCAGTAGACGAAGAAGTCCGCTCTGCGGTTATGAACGCTGCTCACGAGTATGAGAAGATGGGCGCAGAGCTTGTGGATTGCTCAATAAGCACCCTTAAATATGCAGTTCCCGCCTACTACCTTATTTCCTCCGCAGAAGCAGCCTCCAACCTTTCCCGCTATGACGGCATTAAGTACGGTCTGAGAGGCGAGGGCAGAAGCTTTGACGAAATGATAAGAGACAGCCGCAACAGAGGCTTCGGCGAGGAAGTAAAGCGCCGTATCCTTTTAGGCAACTACGCACTTTCAAGCGGCTACTATGACGCATATTACCGCAAGGCTCTTGCACTCAAGCAGGAAATCATCAAGGAATATACCGAGGTCTTTGAAAAGGCTGACGTAATACTTACGCCTACTGCACCAAGCGTAGCCTATAAAATCGGCGTACAGGACAACGACCCCGTAAAGATGTACACCGCCGATATATGCACCGTTACAGTTAATATCGCAGGTCTTCCTGCTATCAGCACAACCTGCGGATATAACGCAGAGGGAATGCCAATCGGAATGTCAATCGTGGGCAAGAGATTTGACGAAGCAACCCTTATCCAGACGGCAGACGCCTTTGAACGGCAGTTCTCACCCGTTCGCTGCAATTTATAAGAAAGGAGCATCTGATATGAGATTATATCCTACAATCGGTCTTGAAATCCATGCGGAGCTTCTTACAAAGTCAAAGGTATTCTGCACCTGCTCCGCAGAATTCGGCGGAGAGCCTAACTCCCGCTGCTGCCCCGTCTGCTCGGGACTTCCCGGAACTCTCCCCGTGCTTAACCATACCGCCGTTGAGTATATCGTTAAGGCGGGATATGTAATGAACTGCGAAATTTCCCGCTTTACTAAGTGGGACAGAAAAAACTACTTCTACCCCGACCTTCCCAAGGCTTATCAGATTTCCCAGATGCCCCGCCCCGTCTGCCTTGACGGCTTTGTGGACATTATGGTGGGCGATAAGGAAAAGCGCATCAGAATAAACAGAATACACCTTGAGGAGGACGCAGGAAAGCTTGTCCACGACGAGGCTTCCCGTTCAAGCCTTGCAGACTACAACCGCTGCGGTATCCCTCTTATCGAGATTGTTACCGAGCCGGATTTCCACAGTGCTGACGATGTTGTTGCATTTATCGAAAAGATACGGCTGCTGCTTAAATATGCGGGTATATGCGACTGCAAAATGGAGCAGGGGTCGCTGCGCTGCGACGTAAATATATCCCTTGCGCCCAAGGACAGCGAAAAGCTGGGAACA
>JBJERK010000244.1:0-2576 GCA_051882255.1 Ruminiclostridium sp. | reverse complement strand
GCCTATGCCTTTCTGAAAGCCTTCGGAATTGCTCTTCTTGCAGTACCCTGTGGCTTTATCTTCCCTCTTATGATACCGATTATTGTTATTCTTGCAATAGCGGTATATTTCAAGGAAACTGGTAAGGCAGACGAAAAAATGCGTGAAAAACGAGCTGCAATAGAAAAGGAATTGCCTCGCTTTGTTGCTACGGTAGAGCAGGAGCTTAAAACCTCCCGTGATATTCTTTCCATAATGGAAAACTACAAAAAACACGCAGGCGTTCATTTTTCCTATGAGCTTGATGTTACAACAGCAGATATGCGTTCCTCAAGCTATGAGGCGGCGCTTACAAGATTTGAATCCCGAATCGGCTCTGCTCAGCTTTCGGACGTTGTCAGAGGTCTGGTTTCTGTAATCAGAGGCGATGACAGCGCTGTGTATTTCAAGATGTTAGCCCACGATTTCAAGCTCATAGAGCTGCAAAGGCTGAAAGCGGAAGCCCAGAAGATACCGCCGAAAATCCGTATCTTCAGCTTTATTATGCTTGCAATGTTCCTTTTAACCTACATTGTGGTTATGGGTATGCAGCTCCTTGACTCCATGAGTTCCATGCTGTAAAGGGGGTAGAAAATGAGAATCAGAAAAATACTGGATAAGCGGGGCGAGGGATATATTGACGTATGCATTATCGTAATAATCGTAGTCGCCTGCCTTGCTCTGATTATGGCGGTTACGCCTGTTATTATTGCAAAAAATCAGCTCGACAACTTTGCAGACGAGCTGGTAAGAGAGGCAGAAATCAGCGGCAGAATAGGCTCGGAAACCTCTGCCCGATACTCTGTGCTTTGTGAAAGGACAGGGCTTACTCCTACGGTAGCTTGGTCAAGAACGGGTAAGGTTCAGATAAATCAGGAATTCACTGTAACCCTTACTACGACTAAAGACATAGGTTTCGGGGAGTTCGGCAGCTTTCCCGTATCCCTTACCTCAAAGGCTTCGGGCAAAAGCGAGGTGTACTGGAAATGACAAAAAGGCTTCGCAGATTAAGGAATAACAAAGGCTTTTCTGCGCCCTGGGTAATTGTTGTCGCCCTTATCGGCATAATGCTTTTTACGGTAATCAGCCAGTATATCCGTCTTATGATTATTGCTTCGGGGGTTAAGGACGCTGTGCAGTCTGCGGTTATTGCCGCCTCGGTAGAAAACTACGGAAATGTATATCCCTGTGTCCGTGAGGGGTATGCAAGCGGTTACAAATACCGTAACGGCAGCTGGCAGACTAAGATTAGCAACGGCAATATCTATGGCAGGCTCAGTAATCTTCTTGGGCTTCGGTATCAGAACGGGAAGTATGTAAAGACCAATTCCGACGGTAAGGAATTTGCGGTTTATGGCCTTAATGTCCGGATTGAAAACGGACAGCTATCGCCCTCATCCACCAATGGCTTGCGGCAGTTCAATGCAACCTCATATATTACCCTCGAAGTACCCTTGTCATTCGGGGCAGATATTCTTCCGCCTATGAAGATTGACTTGTGTGTAAAGTCCAAATATATGCCTAAGTTTTAGTTCGTATAGTAGAACTTCTGCTTTATGGCTGGACTTTCGGCTTCCTTTGTGATATTGTGAAGCTGCAAAAAAACGGAAAGGAAGGTCTTAATATGACAAATAAATCAAGAAATATCGCAGTAATCAGCGGAACATCATTCCTGTGTGCTGTGCTTGTTGGCGTAATCGCAGCGCAGTTTACAGGCGGCGGTAAGCAGCAGGAATATACCGCAATAGAAACCTCGCCTCCCGAAATCGTAGCGAAGATAACCACCACAACCCATTACGAAACAACTGCTCCCGATATTATTATCGAAGAAAATGCAGTAACAACTAAGCCTGCTGATGAGAACGGCAGCGAAATAAGCGAAACCGGAAAGGATAAAGAAAATACGGAAAAAGAAAATAAGCCTGCCGTAACCACCGAGCCTGCCAAAAAGGTAGTAAATCAGGACTTTGAGGCGGCAACAAAGCCAACGGCTCCCCCTCCTCCCAAGGTAAAGGACGAGGCAGTCTTAACAAATATGGACGAAGAGCCTGTCTATGAGCCGGAGGTTACGGTAGTAAAAACTGCGCCGCCAAAGGAAGAACCGCAAAACGGCGAAGTCAGAGGCGATAAGATATATGTGTATGGCTTCGGCTGGATTGACTATGAAGGCGGCGGTGGAATAGGCGAGGTAAACGAGCAGATGTACCAGAACGGTAACAAAATCGGTTACTTCGGCTAAAATAGCAAGAACCAGACATCGGGTAAAACCGGTGTCTGTTTTATTTCGGAGGTATTGATGAACATCAGAAGATCAATTATTTCTATTCTTATCGCCGCCGCAATAAGTCTGCAGAGCGTTCCCGTATATGCAGACGATTCTGTCGGTGACCCCAACATCGATAACGGCGGCGGAGGTTTAGGGCAAGGAACTCACGAAAACGGTTGGTATCCTCTTGATGACGGGGTAAGAATTACCCTTGTTGACGCGGAAAGCGGCGAGGTTAAATCTGCAAGTATAGATTACACCAACAGAAGTCGTGATGACATTAAGGTGCATT
>JBJERK010000243.1:0-2578 GCA_051882255.1 Ruminiclostridium sp. | reverse complement strand
CTGCTGAGCCTCCTTAGCCTGTTCAAGCTGCTTTTGAAGCTCCTCTGCTTCCGCCTTGCGCTCCTCAGCCTGCTTTTTAGCGTCCTCTAAAGCCTTTTCGCCGGCTTCGGTGTTTTCAAAGGGCAGTCCGCTGAAAACATCGTAATCCGGGTTTTCTTCCTGCTGCTTTACTATTTCGGAAGCGTTAATCCGCTCAGCAACCGCTTCTGTAAGCTCCTTTGTATAGCCGATAAGACCGCTGATTCCGCCTGAACCTTCCTTCTGACGGACAATACCAACGATTTCAAGCTGTTCGCCCTTATCCATAGCCTCAGTCATAAAATCGTTGTCTTCGCTCATATCAATCCAGACGTTATCATCATTCTTCTGATAAAGCTCTGTCTGGGGAACAACGGTAAAGGTAATACCGATAAGCTCGTCGTATTCGTAATCACGTCCCGATGAAATCTTGCTTATTTCGCTGTCGTCCTTTTTCGCCATCATATCACGGACAGCATTCTTAAGCTCGGAAACGTCCATCATACCGAGAGTGTAAAGCGTGTAGTCGGTTATTTCATCGTTCTTATCTACGATAAGCAGGGCTTCGTTTTTGTTTTCGGGCTTTTTGCCTGCAATAAGCTCGTACTTTGTATTGAACATTTCCTCGTTGTCGGTAAGCTCAACAAAAACGTTATTGTCCATAGCCGAGGAACTCATCTGTGACTGGAGTGCAAACATACCTGCCATTGCTCCGAAGCCGATTTCGTCAAGAACTCCGCTGGGGTTTACCTTTGTTATTTCTCCTTCCTCGTCCTTTGAGAAGACCTGAAGGGTAAGCCCGTAGGAATAGTCGATATTTGTAACGTATTTATCAATTTCTTCGTTTTCTTCAAGGAACTCACGGAAGCTTTTAAGGTCGTTCTTGTTGGTTTCCTTGTACATCATGGAAAACATACTTCCCATACGCTCGGTGGTATGGATTTTATTGTCTTCCCGTTCCTCCCGCTCCTCCCTGACTTCATCTCTTTTGTCCATAGCTGAGGACATAAGGGAAGAAAGGTCTGTGGAGCTGTTGTCAATAGTAAGGGGGTAGGAGGCAAGGGTATCCCGCTGTATGCCGTCAATATACTCCTGCACGCCGTTGGAAAGGGAAAGGATAAGCGCAATTCCTATAATTCCTATGCTTCCTGCAAAAGAAGTAAGAATTGTGCGGCCCTTTTTGGTCATAAGGTTGTTAAGACTAAGGGACAAGGCGGTAGGGAAGGACATTGAGGTTTTCTTTACCTTTGCGGGCAGGGCTTCGTCCTCGTGCTGAGGCTTATAGGGGTCGGTATCTCCTGTAATCTTACCGTCCACAAGCCTTATAATTCGGCTTGAATACTTTTCCGCAAGCTCAGGGTTATGAGTAACCATTATAATAAGCTTATCCTTGGAAATCTCCTTAAGTATTTCCATAATCTGTAAGCTTGTTTCGCTGTCCAGGGCGCCGGTGGGCTCGTCCGCAAGAAGAATATCAGGATTGTTTATCAGCGCCCTTGCAATAGCAACTCTCTGCATCTGTCCGCCCGACATCTGGTTAGGCTTTTTCTTCATCTGATCCTTAAGACCTACCTGGGTCAGCACCTCAACCGCTCTGCGCCTGCGCTCGTGCTTTGAAACGCCCGAAAGGGTAAGGGCAAGCTCAACGTTTGCAAGTACCGTTTGGTGAGGGATAAGGTTATAGCTCTGGAAAACAAAGCCTATCCTGTGATTTCTGTATGTATCCCAGTCCCTGTCACGGTATTTTTTCGTAGAAACTCCATCTATTACAAGGTCGCCGTCGGTGTACCGGTCAAGTCCTCCGATAATATTCAGCAGAGTTGTCTTGCCGCAGCCGGACTGCCCTAAGATAGAAACGAACTCGCTTTCACGAAAGTCAATGCTTACGCCCTTGAGCGCCTTTACCTCGGTATCGCCCATGGTGTAGTTCTTTGTTATGTTCTTTAAACTTAGCATATTGCCGCCTTTCTGTCATTTTATAAAATACAAATGCCATTATATCATAGTCAAGTGCTGATTTCAATATTTTTCCTGCGAAAATAATGTGTAAAA
Source organism: Ruminiclostridium sp. (assembly GCA_051882255.1). Lineage (GTDB taxonomy): Bacteria > Bacillota > Clostridia > Oscillospirales > Ruminococcaceae > Ruminiclostridium_E. The sequence goes on along the minus strand of JBJERK010000243.1, from coordinate 508 downwards.
ATTGTGAAAATCACCCCTATTATAATGTTTTTCTTGATTAATGCAGAAAAATATGGTAAAATAATAATATATCATCTGATGGTATTAGTTTATTGTTAAATGAGAAAGGGAATAATATGAATCTGCTTTATCTTCTGCGCCCAAAGGAAAGCGTAGCTTATATACAATCCAATGTTACCGTGCGGCAGGGTCTTGAAAAAATGCGTGCCCACGGCTATTCCGCAATCCCCGTTATTTCCCCCGAGGGCAAGTACATAGGAACGGTAAGCGAGGGTGATTTTTTGTGGGCAGTAGTCGAAAAGGGCGGCTCCTCATTAAAAGCCCTTGAAAAGCTTAGCCTTTCCGAGATACTCCGTGAAAAGCGGGATAAGGCTGTTACCGTAGGAGCAAAAATGGACGAGCTGCTGTTGCTTATAATGGAGCAGAACTTTGTGCCTGTAACGGACGACAGAGGTATTTTCATAGGAATAGTAACCCGTAGGGATATACTGAAATACTACTACAAAAA
>JBJERK010000242.1:0-10379 GCA_051882255.1 Ruminiclostridium sp. | reverse complement strand
AATCCCCTTTATTACCGAAATGTGCGGCTGGTTGGACGATAATCTCCCCGATATTCCCGTTTCAATCGGCGGCTATCATGCAATTCTCGTGCCCGATGAGTGCATAAAAATCCGCGGCGTTGATATTGTTACAGTAGGCGAGGGCGAATACCCTCTGCTGGAATATATGGACTCCTTAAGGGACGGCATAACCAGAACTGATATTGAGAGCATGTATTTTAAGCTCCCGGACGGAGAAATCATCAGAAATCCCGTGCGCCCGCTGATTGAGGACTTAGATACCCTCCCCTTCCCCGATTACGACCTTTTCGACTACGAAAACCTTGACCGCTCCAAGAACTTTACCGCTATGGTAATGCTTTCAAGAGGCTGTCTGTTCAGCTGTACCTACTGCGGAAACTCACAGTTCCGGAACATTTATCCCAATAAGCAGAAGTACTGCCGTTTCAGAAGCCCCGAAAAGGCAATTGAGCTTCTGGAACGCCTTATAAAGAAGTACCCCTTTATCAAGTTCATTGAGTTCCGTGACGCTATTTTCAATATGTACAAGGACTGGTTCTACGAGTTTATGCCTATGTACATTGAGAGAATACACCTGCCCTTTAACTGCAATCTCCGTTTCGACATTCTTGACGAGGAAATGGTTAAGATGCTCAAAGAGGGCGGCTGTTATATGATTGATATAGGTCTTGAAAACGGTAACGAGGATTTCAGGCGCAAGTATCTCCACAGAAATATGAAGAACGAGCACATGATTGAGGTTTCAAAGTGGTTCAGAAAGTATAAGATAACCGCTCTTACCTACAACATTGTCGGTCTTCCCTACGAAACTCTGGAGCTTTCCCTTGAAACAGTAAAGCTTAATGCAAAGCTTGATGTTGACAAAGTTATCCCCAATATCTTCTACCCCTATCCTATGACAATTCTCGAAAAGACTGCCCGTGACGGCGGCTTTATCGACCCATCCGTTGACCCCAACGACCCCGTTCAGCTGAGAATGCCCCAGTACCCCAAGTACGATATACTTTATATGGCTTATAACTTCAATAAGCTTGTAAAGAAATACAAGGCGATTTACGAACTGCCCGAGGAAAAGGCTAAAAAGGCTGAGGCAAAGCTTGACAAGAAGATTACCTCGAAGAATTACCCCAGAAAATTCCTTTATAAGACAGCAAAATTCAAGGAAGATATGTTCATAAAGGCAAAGAAAACCATTAAGAAGATTTCTCCGAAGCTGTTTATTTTCCTTAAGAATAAGACTATGAAGGAAGTTAAGCAATAAGATAAATGGGCTTGTATTGTGAGCAGTACGGCAAGCAGTACAAGCCCTTTATAAACCGGATTTAATGGAGCGATTTAAATGACTGAAATCAGAATAAACACCTCTTCTCCCTATAACGTAATAATCGGAAGCGGACTGCTCAATCAGGCGGGAGAGCTTATTGCAGGGGCAGTTAAGGGGCGTAAGGCGGTTATTGTTACCGACGATATTGTAAATGCATTATATACCGAAAAGCTGCTTTCCTCTATGGAAAAAGCAGGCTTTACCGCTGATGTCTTTGTATTTCCGAACGGCGAAGAAAGCAAATGCCACAAAACTCTGATTGAGCTTTACGACTTTCTCTGCGAGAAGAACATAACCCGCTCGGATTTGCTGGTGGCTCTCGGAGGCGGAGTTGTGGGCGACCTTACAGGCTTTGCGGCAGCTACATATCTTCGTGGCATTGACTATGTGCAGATTCCCACAACGCTGCTTGCCCAGGTTGACAGCTCCGTAGGCGGCAAGACAGCGGTTGACATAAGCGGCGGAAAAAACCTTGTTGGCGCTTTCAAGCAGCCTAATATTGTTATTGCCGATACCGATACTCTTTCTACTCTTCCCGATGAAATCTTCACCGACGGAATGGGAGAGGTTGTAAAGTACGGTATGATATGGTCGAAGGAGCTTTTCGACTTTCTTAAAACAGGAAGAGTAAAGGAAAGGCTTGAATATGTTATTGCAGAGTGCGTTGACATCAAGCGTCAGGTTGTAGAAAACGACGAATTTGATACGGGGCTTAGAATGATACTGAATTTCGGTCACACTCTCGGTCATTCCATAGAAAAGTTCTACAACTACAAGGGCTTTTCCCACGGTAAGGCGGTTGCGGCGGGAATGTATCTGATTACCTGCATCTGCGAAAAGGCGGGACTTATTGAAAATAATATAAGCGCCGAGCTTAAGGAATGTCTTGTAGCTAATAATATGCCCTTTGAGGCAGGAGTCAGCGGCGAAGCGCTTTTCAGCGGCGCAGTCAACGACAAGAAGCGCTTTTCCGACAATATCAACATTATCCTCTGCCGCACAATAGGCAAGGCTGATATTGTAAAAATGCCTGTTTCCGACTTTAAGAATATAGTTGTGGGCTATCCGACAGAGAAAGGAACCGACAGCAAATGAACATAAAAATAACTCCGACCTTTTTAAAGGGCAAAATCCTTGTTCCGCCCTCTAAAAGCATATCCCACCGCGTGCTTATAGCCGCTGCCCTTGCCCACGGAGAAAGCAGGATTTATAACCTGCTGGACTGCGTTGATACGGTTGCTACAATCGAAGCGCTTACCGCTCTTGGAGCTGAAATACGCAGAGAGGGTAACTGCACTATAGTAAGGGGCATTTCTGCTCCTGCAAAGACAGCGGATATAGACTGCCGGGAAAGCGGCTCAACTCTCAGATTTATACTTCCAGTTGCGGCGGCACTGGGCTGCTCTGCCTCCTTCAGCGGCAGGGCTAACCTTCCCAACAGACCAATAACCCCCTACTTTACCGAATTTGAAAAGCACGGAGTAAAGTTTCTCACAAAAACAATGCCCTACAATATTGAGGGCAGATTAAGCGGCGGAGTTTACGAAATCGCAGGAAACATTTCCTCCCAGTTTATCACAGGCTTTCTTTTTGCATTATCCCTGCTTAAAGAGGACAGTATAATCAAAATCACCTCGCCACTTGAATCAAAGCCTTATGTTGACCTTACCATTGACGCTATGAAAGCATTCGGCGTTGAGGTTACGGAAAAGGACAGCGCTTACGAAATAAAGGGCGGTCAGAAGTACAAGCCCTGCGAATATACCGTTGAAGCGGATATGTCACAGGCGGCTTTTTTCTGCGTTGCAAAGGCAATCGGCGGAAGCCCCGAAATTCTCGGACTTAATCAGGGCAGCAGACAGGGCGACCGTGAAATTCTACGCATAACAGAAGAATTTGAGAGAACGGGAAAGGCTTTCGACTACAACGCAAGCCAGACTCCCGACCTTGTTCCGATACTTGCTGTTCTCGGCTGCTTCGGAGAGGGAACAACATATATAAGAGGCTGTGAAAGGCTTCGCATAAAGGAAAGCGACCGACTTGCGGTTATTTCGGGTGAGCTTAATAAGCTTGGCGCAAAAATCAGGATAGTTGACGACTCACTTGTTATAGAGGGAGTAAAGGAGCTTCACGGCGGGGAGTGCGACTCCTGGACAGACCACAGGATACCTATGTCTATTGCCGTTGCTTCTCAGCGCTGCACAGCTCCCGTAATTATAAACGGCGCAGAATGCGTTTCAAAATCTTACCCCAATTTCTTTGAGGATTTCAGAATGCTGGGAGGTATTGCCGATGTCATCTGACCTTCATTTAGGAAACCTGTCCGTTTCCCTTTTCGGGGAGTCCCACGGCGCAGGAATAGGAGTTGTAATTAACGGACTGCCCGCAGGAATACCTCTTGATTTCGACAGAATACTTGAATTTATGGCTCGCCGTGCTCCGAAAAAGGACGGAATGAGCACAAGACGAAATGAAAAGGATATGCCCGAAATTCTCTCGGGCTTCTATAACGGAAAAACCACGGGTACGCCTCTTGCGGCGGTTATCCGCAACACCGACCAACATTCCGCCGATTACGGCAACATTCAGACGGTTGCAAGACCGGGACACGCCGATTATACCGGCTCTGTTCGTTACAACTTTGCCAACGATTTAAGAGGCGGCGGACATTTTTCGGGAAGAATTACCGCTCCTCTTGTTTTTGCAGGAGCAGTTTGCGGACAAATCCTTGAACAGCAGGGCATTTTCTCCTGCGCTCATATTCTCAGCATTGGAAATATCAGCGACGAAAGCTTTAATACCCTTGAAATTCCCCGTGAGCTTATGGAAAGCGTAAAAAGCCGTACAATGCCGCTTATCGACGAGACAAAGGCTGAGCCTATGAAAAAGCTTGTAGAAGCGGCAAGCGCAGAGCTTGACTCGGTAGGCGGAAGGATAGAGTGTGCGGTTACCGGAATTAAGGCAGGTATCGGTTCTCCGATGTTTGATGGAATAGAAAACCGTATTTCTCAGGCGGTATTCGGTATTCCTGCAATCAAGGCTATCGCCTTTGGCGCAGGCTTCAACTTTTCAGAAATGAGAGGGTCGGAAGCTAACGACTGCTTTGAAACAGACGGTACTGCCATAAAAACAACCACCAACAACAACGGCGGAATTTTAGGCGGAATTACAAGCGGTATGCCGGTACTGTTTACCGTTGCGGTAAAGCCTACCCCCTCGATTTCAAAGCCCCAGCAGACGGTTGACTATGTAAAAATGGAGAATACTACCCTTACAATCAAGGGCAGACACGACGCCTGCATAGTTCCCCGTGCTGTTCCCTGCGTTGAGGCGGCTGCGAATATTGCCATACTTTCATTTCTTGTGTGATTTATCGAAAGGAAATAAAAATGGAGATACCCTCTATAAGAATTGACGACGACGTGGATATGTGCGTTTATTTCTGCTTTATGCTGGACAGCTTCGGCGAGCTGGGCGACTGTGTAATAAGCGAAATCGTACTTTCTCTTGAGTCGGTCAACTACTTTGAGCTTATGTCTCAGGTTGGCGTTATGCAGGAGAAAAAGCTCATTACCGTCAGAAACGACAAGAAAAAGGGTGAAAGAGTCTATTCCCTTCTGCCTGAGGGCAAAACCCTTGCAGAGGAGCTTAAAAGCCGTATTCCCCTTTCAATAAGAGAAAAAACCCTTGAAACGGGAAAGGAGGTTATAGAACGGATAGAGCGGGAAAAATCTGTGCGCTGTTACATTGATTACGATTATACCCGCGACAGATACGACCTTAACGTTAAATTTTTAAACGAGCTTAACGGAGATATAATTCTTAATATTAAGCTTTATGCCCCCGACGAGGAAAAAGCGAAGGAAATGAAGGAACGCTTTCTGTCAAAGCCCTCGCTTATAATCACAAGAACAATGAATATGTTCTTGAAGGACGACTTTTTCATGTACGACAAGTAACAGAAAGGAAATAAAATGAAGAGAAGGAATTATTTTAAGAATGCTTTGGCAGTACTGCTTGCTGCAGCTTCAATTGCTTCCTGCGGAAATACTGCTCCTGTCACCGAGGAAACAACAGCCGCAGATACCGTTGCTGCCACCGAAGAAACAACGCCTGCTCAGGACAACGCAGCAGACGAAACCACGGCAAGCGATGAAATTGATATGGAGGCGGCGCTTGCCTACACAACCGACTTTGACGCCCTGCTCAAAAGCCTTGACGAAAAGACAGTTGCAGAGGACGATACCGTTTCCGACAACTCAAATCCCGAAACCTTAGCCCTGTTCAGATGGCTTAAGGAGAATTACGGAAAGAATGTTATTGCAGGACAGCAGATTTTCGGAGCAAAGAATAACGAGGACGTACTTTACTACTATGTTACAGGCGATCTTCCTGCAATAAAGGGCTTCGACTTTCTTTTCAAGACCACTCCCGGCGGCGACAGCGACGACTGGACCCAGCTTGCAATCGACTGGCATACAAAATCAAACGGCATTGTTGCATTCTGCTGGCACTGGAACGTTCCTGTTGATGTTGACGACGAAAGCAATAACGCGGAAGCCTTTTATTCCGAGGACATAAAGAATTTCAGCCTTAAAAATGCTGTTACCCCCGGTACGAAGGAATATGAAATCGTTGTTTACGACATTGAGCTTATTGCAAGAGAGCTTAAGCGCCTTGAGGAAGCCGGAGTTCCCGTTTTATGGCGTCCTCTCCACGAAGCAAGCGGAAGATGGTTCTGGTGGGGCGTAGCAGACAGGGAAATAGCTGATAATCAGTATTACCAGAAGCTCTGGTATATGCTTTACGACAGGCTTGAAAACTACCATAAGCTTTCTAATCTTATCTGGGTATGGAACGGACAGAACAAGTACACCACGGTTCATCCCAACACCTACGACATTTCGGGAATTGACATTTATCCAAGCAGCGAGGATCACTCTGCACAGATTAAGGAAAACGAAAAGCTTGCAAAGATAACAGAAAGCGGAAAAATGCTTACTATTTCGGAATGCGGATATATTCCCGACCCGGACGAGCTTATGAATGCGGCAGGTACCAATAACTGGCTTTACTTTATGCCCTGGAACGGCGATTTTGTTTACAAGGGTTCAACCGTTCTCGGCATACCCCGTATCAATACAGAAAAGATGAGCGAGGAATTCCTTAAAAAGGTTTACGCCGCAGATAACATAATCACATGGTCAAAGCTTCCCGATTTCGAGGGAACCGAGAGAGAGCTTCCTGACAGGCTGAAGCTTATGCTGGGCGACATTGAAAAGCAGAAAGAAAAGGACGCCGCAAACTAAGGAGCAGATTATGGAAATAAAAATTAATTCGGGCAAAAGCTCTGCAACTATTCTTTCAAAGGGCGCTGAGCTGCGCTCATATAATGCAGAGGGAAAAGAGCTTATGTGGTGTGCCGACCCGAAATACTGGGGAAAAAGCTCGCCATTTCTCTTTCCTATGATTGGAAACCTACGAAACGGAAAAACTGTTATTGACGGTAAAGAATATGCAATTACAAAGCACGGCTTTGCCCGTGACAATGAGTTTTCTGCAGAAAAAATCTCGGAAAGCAGTGCTGCATTTACGTTCAAATCTAACGAAACCACAAAGCAGAGCTTTCCCTTCGATTTTACAGTCAGACTTATTTACACAATCAGCGAAAACTGTCTTGTAATTGACTATGAGGTTACTAACGAAAGCAGCAAACCTATGCCCTACTGTATCGGCGGTCATCCTGCCTTCGCCTGCCCCGTTGAAAACGAGAAGTTCTCGGATTACAAGCTTGTTTTTGAATGTAACGAAACTGTAAACAGTCCCGTTATGAACCTTGAAACCCGTATGTGGGGAGATAATAACAGGGTGAAAAGGCTTGATAACAGCAGCGAATTTTCCCTTGACTACAGGCTTTTTGATAACGACTGCGTTTATTTCGACACCATTAAGTCAAAATCCTGCTCCCTTGTTTCAAAGAACAGCGGCATGGGCGTAAGGGTAAGCTGGACGGGCTTTGAAACTCTCGGAGTCTGGACTCCCGACCACAAGAATGCGCCGTTTATCTGCATTGAGCCTTGGTGCGGCTGCGACGATTACGACACAGACAGCGGAATTTTCAGCGAAAAGCGGGGTATTCAGACTGCAAAGCCCAATGAAACCAGGAGTTACTCTATAAAAATCGAAAGGCTCTGATAATGTACGAAAAGATACTGGAATTTGATTTTTCGGTGCTTGATTTTATACAAAGTCACTTTGCCAACAGCTATATGGACGCTGTAATGAAGGTTATCTCTTCCTCCTATATTTTCGCATTGTGGATTATCGTGGGGATAGTACTGATTTTCATTAAAAAGCAGCGTTTAAACGGGATTTCAATTCTATGCTCGCTGGGTATTACAATTCTGTTAACCGAATTTCTGATAAAGCTTATTTTTATGAGAGAACGACCCTTTCAGCTTAACGAAGCTCACACTCTTCTCATAGCGCCTCCTTTCGGCTCTTCCTTCCCTTCAAGCCATACTGCCCTTTCCTTTGCGGCGTCAGTAGTGCTTCTGCGGGTAAGCAAACCAATCGGAATATCAGCGATTGCTTTTGCCTCGCTGGTAGGTTTTTCAAGAATGTATCTCTACGTTCATTTCCCGACGGACGTTCTTGCAGGAGCTGTTGTCGGAACAGTAACTGCAATACTGTCAGTATTTGCGGTAAGAAAAATCGCCGATAGAATCAAAGCGAATAAGCAAGCTGCAAACACATAAAAACAGGTCAGTCATTACGACTGACCTGTTTTTTATTTATCTGAAAGCTTTTTCAGTCTTTCGGAAAGGCATTTTTTAACTTTTGCAGTTTCTTCCCTGTCAGGGACAAAAATTCCATCGGAAATAACAAGAATATCTCCCTCCGCCGCATTTTCCGAGATATTTTCCTTACCCGTACTGAAAACCGCAGTTTCGCCATTATCGTCTTCTGCCTCAATTACGGCAAAATCACCCTCAAACCTGTTCAGCGAATATTTCAACGCTTATCACTGCTCCTTTTCGGTACTGATAGTTAAATCTTTTCCGTCGCTTACAAATACAACATTCCCGTTCTTATCTGTTCTGTAAATTTCTATATCAAGCTTTTTAAGTAAGGAAACCGTCTCCTTGTGCGGGTGACCGTAATCGTTGCCTGCACCAACCTCGATAACTGCATACGAGGGGGAAACAGCCTGCATAAAGACCTTAAGACTTGATGACGTGCTGCCGTGGTGGGCAACCTTGATAACGTCCGCAGTCAGCTCTGCACCGCTGTCAAGAATATCCCGCTCCGCGTCCTTGCAGATGTCGCCGCAGAAAATAAAGCTGTTGTCGCCGTGAACAAAGCGCACAACCACCGAATAGTTGTTAAGGTCGTCATATTCCTTTACAGGCGCAAGCATTTCAAGCCTTCCGCCGCAGATTTCAATGCTTTCTCCCGCCTCGGCGTACATTATATCAATATTCTTCCGCTCGATAACGTCAATAAGCTTTTTGAAAGATGAGGTTGCGGGGATAACGCTTTCCTTCATATCCGCCATTATCACCGTCCCCACATCAAACTTATCCAGCACATAGTACATACTGCCCATGTGGTCGGAATGGGGGTGGGACATAACCACATAATCAATCCGCTCAATTTCAAGGCTGTTCAGGTAGGAAACAACCGTGCTCTCTGCGGTATATTCGCCGCTGTCGATAAGCACAGAGGTTTTTCCATCTGTAATAAGCTCGCAATCCCCCTGCCCTACGTCAATAAAGTGGACAGCAGCACCGCCGCTCGGCAGACTTCCGTCTACCGACTCGGAAAGACCCGCAGACTCGTAAATCTGCTGCCAGCTTGGTATGCTTTCGTTGTGCCAGAAGGCTTCATTAAGGTAAATTACTGCAGAAAAAACAACAAACAGCGCTGCGGCAATTCCTATAATTGCTTTCTTCGCTTTCGGGCTTATATGATGTTCTGCTGACTCGTCAAATTCCTCTTCTTCACCCGGTTCTGGCATTTTTGGCGGTTTCTTTCTGTAAGGCTCAGCCCTTTTTTCTGAAATTCTTGTTCTTCTTTCGCGCATTATTTTCTCTCGTTTTCTGTACTTTTGGTGCAGTATTTCGTCTTTCGGGATATATGCTGCTCTTTTCGGCAGGTGGAATAAGGCAATTCGGACCCTTTCCTATAAGCTCCCGCCTTTTTGCAATAGTCAGCGCCTTTTCAACTAAATCCCTGTTTTCCTTTTTGTAGTATTGGAGTAAAGCTCGCTGAAGCTGCTTTTCCTCCGGCTTTCTCGGAACATACACAGGCTCAAGGGTATAGGGGTCAAGTCCCGTATAGAACATAGCCGTTGAAATTGTTCCCGGCGTAGGGTAAAAATCCTGCACCTGCTCGGGACGTATTCCGTGCTTTTTCAGAAAAACCGCTAAGTCAACAGCGTCGTTAAGTGTACAGCCCGGGTGGGAAGACATAAGGTAGGGTACAAGATACTGCTCCTTACCCATACCCTTAGTAATATCATAGAACTTTTTCTCGAATTTCTCGTAAACCTCGATATGGGGCTTACCCATATAGTCAAGCACCCTGTTGCTTGCGTGTTCGGGAGCAACCTTAAGCTGACCGCTTATGTGGTTGGCGATAAGCTCCTTCATAAACTCGTCGCTCTCGTCCTCAATAAGATAATCGTACCGTATTCCCGAACGGATAAACACCTTTTTTACGTTCTTTATACTGCGTATTTTTCTGAGTAGTTCAAGATATTCAGTATGGTCAACCTTCATATTTGGGCAGGGCTTCGGAGCAAGGCATTTTTTACCCTTGCATAGCCCGTGTTCAATCTGCTTTTCACAGGATGGAAAGCGGAAATTTGCAGTAGGACCGCCTACATCGTGGATATAGCCCTTGAAATTCGTCTTTGAGGCAAGCTCCTTTGCTTCCTCGATAACCGACTCCTCGCTTCTCGTCTGTATCCTACGTCCCTGGTGCAAAGCGATTGAGCAGAAATTACAGAAACCGAAGCAGCCACGATTAT
>JBJERK010000241.1:0-10399 GCA_051882255.1 Ruminiclostridium sp. | reverse complement strand
CAGCTACTACGACAGCTACAAGGGCGTTATCGTCTACTGCCGCGTGAAAGAGGGCACCGTAAAGGTTGGCGACCGCATTCGCATGATGGCAAGCGGCGCGGAGTTCACCGTAAACGAAGTTGGCTTCATGGGCGCTACGGAGCTGGTTCCTTTCGGAGAGCTTAAGGCGGGCGAGGTAGGCTATATCGCCGCTTCAATCAAGTCAATCGGCGACACCAAGGTGGGCGATACCGTAACTCTTGCGGAAACTCCCGCCGCAGAACCCCTTGCGGGCTACCGCAGCGTAAACCCTATGGTTTTCAGCGGTATCTATCCCGCAGACGGTGCGAAGTACGGCGACCTGCGGGACGCTCTTGAACGGCTTCAGCTTAACGACGCTTCTCTTACCTTTGAGCCGGAAACCTCAATCGCTCTTGGCTTCGGCTTCCGCTGCGGCTTTTTAGGACTGCTCCACATGGATATAATTCAGGAGAGACTTGAAAGGGAATACAATCTTGACCTTATTACGACTGCACCTTCGGTAATTTATAAAATCGACAAGAACAACGGGGAAACGGTATTTATCGACAACCCCACCAACTACCCCGACCCCTCGGAGATAATGCAGGCTTATGAGCCTATGGTTGAGGTGCATGTGTTCAGCCCCTCGGACTATGTGGGAAATATAATGGAACTTTGTCAGGAACGCAGAGGCATTTTCAAGGATATGAAATACCTCGACCAGACAAGAGTGGATTTGCACTACGAGCTGCCCCTCAACGAGATAGTTTACGACTTTTTTGACGCTCTTAAATCCCGCACAAAGGGCTATGCAAGCTACGATTACGAAATGCTGGGTTTCTTCCCGTCGAAGCTTGTTAAGCTTGATATTATGCTTAACGGCGAGGTGGTTGACGCTCTATCCTTTATTGTTCACACCGATAAGGCTTATGGCAGGGCGAGAAAGATTACTGAAAAGCTAAAGGAGCACATTCCGCGGCAGTTATTTGAAGTGCCTATTCAGGCTGCTATCGGCGGTAAGATAATTGCAAGGGAAACAGTCAAGGCTATGCGTAAGGACGTGCTTGCAAAGTGCTACGGCGGCGATATTACACGTAAGAAAAAGCTGCTTGAAAAGCAGAAGGAGGGCAAAAAGCGTATGCGCCAGCTGGGCACTGTGGAAGTACCGCAGGAGGCGTTTATGGCGGTACTCAAGCTGGACGATGAGTAATATCGGGCTTTACGTTCACGTTCCCTTCTGCCTGTCCAAATGCCCCTACTGCGACTTCTATTCGGTTAAGTACAGCCGCAGTCTTGCGGCAGACTACACAAAAGCGGTTATTAGAAATTTAGTGCAGTACGGCGAGACTTTCGATACAGTCTATTTCGGCGGCGGAACTCCAATTCTGATGTGGGAGGGCATAGCCGAAATACTGAAATCGGCGAAAACAACTGCAAATGCTGAAATAACCATTGAGGCAAACCCGTGTGTAACAAAAGAGCAGGCGCTTTGCGGGCTGAGAGAGGCGGGCGTTAACCGTATTTCCTTTGGCGTGCAGTCCCTTTCTTCCTCGGAGCTTGTGTTTCTTGGACGGCGGCACAGCGCAGAGCAGGCGGAAAACGCAGTTCTCCTTGCTCATAAGGCTGGCTTTACAAATATTTCAGCGGATTTAATGCTTGGTCTTGAAGGTCAGACAAAGGAAAGCCTTAAATATACGATTGACGGGATTTCTGAACTGCCTGTAACCCATGTTTCCGCCTATATACTGAAAATTGAGGAGGGTACGCCCTTTGCGGAGAGAAAGCTAAATCTTCCAGATGAAGAAACGGTGTCCGAGCTTTATCTCTATGCGGTTTTGCTGCTTAAAGAAAAGGGCTTTTGTCAGTACGAAATCAGCAATTTTGCAAAAAAAGGCTATGAGTGTCGGCACAATCTGAAATACTGGCGGTGCGAGGAATATCTCGGAATAGGTGCGGCGGCACATTCCTATTACGGTGGAAAGCGGTTTTGCACGGAAAGAAATATTGAGGGCTTTATAGGCTCCGAATTTCAGAAGACAACAGCTACCGACGATAACCCCGGCGGCTTTGAGGAATATGCTATGCTAAGGTTACGACTGAGCGAGGGTCTGTCCTTCTCGGATTGCGAAAGCTTTGGTTTATGCAGGGAAGAAGTGCTGAAAAGGTGCAGGAAAATCCCCGACAGCCTGATACTGCAAACAGAAAAGGGAATTTCTCTTACACCGCAGGGTTTTCTTGTTTCAAACGCAGTAATCGGAAAGATTTTGGGCTACTGATTTATGGAATATATCACTATTGGAAATGTAAAAATAAGAAAAACAGCGGCTCTTGCTCCTATGGCAGGGGTTGCGGACAGGGCATTCCGAATGGTTGCAAAGGAGTTCGGTGCAGCTTATCTTGTTGGCGAAATGGCGAGCTGCAAGGGGCTTGTTTACAGCGACAGAAAGACCGCAGAGCTGCTTACCGTTACGGAAAATGAGCGGCCAATGGCAATTCAGCTTTTCGGAAGCGAGCCTGAATTTGTTGCGCCCGCAGTTGAAATTGCAGAGCGCTTCAGCCCCGACATAATCGACATAAACTGCGGCTGTCCTGTTCCTAAGGTGGCGGGAAACGGTGCAGGAAGTGCGCTTATGAAGAATCCGAAGCTTTTCGGGGAGATAGTTTCTGCGGCGGTTAAAGCGGCAAAGGTTCCCGTTACGGTGAAAATCCGGAAGGGCTGGGACGAAAGCAGCGTAAACGCAGTTGGAATCGCAAAAATAGCCGAGGAATGCGGCGCTTCTGCGGTGGCTGTCCACGGCAGGACAAAAAATCAGATGTACAACGGAAAGGCAGATTGGGATATAATCGCGCAGGTCAAGCAGGCTGTAAAAATTCCCGTTATAGGAAACGGGGACGTTGACAGCCCCGAAAGCTGCGAGAAAATGTATAAATATACGGGCTGCGACCTTGTTATGATAGGTAGGGCAGCCTGCGGAAATCCATGGCTTTTCAGAGATATAGAAAACTATTTTTCGGGAAAAGAGCCCGAGCCGCCGCCTGATACGGCTGAACGTATGCGGGTAATGGAGCGGCATATAAAAATGCTTGTGGAATATAAGGGAGAGGTTATCGGAATGAAGGAGGCACGGATGCAGACGGGCTGGTACCTTAAGGGTATGCCCGGGGCGGCTAAATTCAGGGCGCAGTGCGGTGCGCTTTCAACTCTTGATGACCTGAAGCGGCTTATAGACGAGGTTTTGAGCCGATAAAGAAAGGAACAATATGATAGCACTTATCACAGGAGCAAGTTCGGGTATAGGCAGAGCAATTGCGGTAGGACTTGCTCGCAGAGGCTTTAATCTTATTATTACAGCAAGGCGCAGACAGCGGCTTGTTGAGCTTAAAAAAGAGGTTACGGAAAAGTACGGCGTAAAGGTAAAGATTATCTGCCGTGATTTATCAAAGACGGAGGAATGTAAGGCGCTTTTTGAGGACGTAAAGAGCGTGAATATCGATGTTTTGATCAATAATGCAGGCTTCGGGGTTTTCGGAAAATTTACCGAAACAGACCTTGATGACGAGCTGAAAATGCTGGACGTAAATATCCGTGCAGTCCATATTCTCACAAAGCTTTTTCTTAAGAAATTCATGGAGAGAAATTCGGGATATATCCTTAATACTGCTTCTCTTGCGGGATTTATGGCAGGACCCATGTTCTCATCCTATTACGCTTCTAAAAACTATGTTCTTCAGCTTACAAAGGCAATTTACGAGGAGCTTCGCTACGAGAAATCCAACGTTTATATAGGCGCCTTCTGTCCCGGTCCCGTAAGAACAGAGTTCAACGAGATTTCGGGTGCTGAGTTTGCAGTAAAAGGAATTGACGAGAATTATGCCGCTGAATACGCCATTGAAAAAATGTTTGACGGACAGCTTATAATCGTTCCTACTCTTATGGCAAAAGCAACAGCTGCGGCAGCAAGGCTTACTCCCACAAAGCTTATGCTTGCTGCAACAGGAAAGGTTCAGCGTTCAAGGCTTACAAAAGAGGACATCGATAAGGAAAAATAAGCGGATTTTGCAGTTTTCCGACTAAATTTGCAGTTTTAACTTGAATTTATTTCACATATATGATAGAATAAATAAGATACACAGTCTGTTATAAACGCAGAACTGTAATAACAGCTTTTCAAATGCAGCAAGACATAATAGATTTCTGAAAGGATAACCGTTAATGGCAAAAATCAGAATTGCCGTACTTTTCGGCGGCGCCACAAAGGATCATAAAATTTCACTTAAATCGGGCTATGCTATTCTTAAGGGGCTGTCCCCCGAGCGCTACGACGTAACTCCCATAGGTATCACAAAGGCGGGGCGCTGGCTGTATTTTCCCGGAGATTACAGCGAAATTCTGGATGGTACATGGGAAAATAACAGCGACTGCTGTTCTGCAATAATTAGCCCCGACCCGCTTCATGCCGGCATAATATCGGTTATGAGCGACGGTACAACCGCCTTTAAGCGGATAGACGTTGTATTCTCTGCTCTTCACGGAAAATACGGCGAGGGCGGAAGAGTGCAGAGCCTTCTTAAGCTTTCTAAAATTCCTTATATTGACTGCAACCCGGATACGGCGGGCTACTGTATGGATAAAATGCTGACTCACCTTATTCTCGGTACAGCAGGAATTGACGTTCCCCGTTATGCGCTGCTGGAGAGAAGCGATTTGAACATAATTGACGAGAAAATCTCCGAGATAGAAAAAAGCTTTGAATATCCCGTGTATGTTTCCGCTTCAAGCTGCAGCTCCTCTATCGGTGCAAACGTTGTTCGCAGCTCCGCCGAGCTTAAAGCCGCCGCAAAGATAGCCTTTTCTCACCACCATACCGCAATTGTAGAAGAAGAGCTGACCGGCAGGACGATTGAGTGCGCAGTTCTTGGCAATTCCTACGAAATTGAGGTTACTGCATTAGGAGAGATAGTAAAGCAAAGGCTTGACAATCCTTACGCTTCATATACTGCGCAGTTTACTCCAGAGCCTGTTATCGCACCGGAAGAAAAGGAGAAAATCAAGGCTGTTGCAGTAAAAGCATTCAAAGTTCTGAATTTCAAGGGCTATGCGAAAATGTCCTTCAAATTAAGCGGCGGCAGGATTATGCTCAGACGTATTGCTACAATACCCGGCTTTACCGAGGAAAGCGTTCTTCCTATGCTGATGTGCGAGAGCGGCTACTGCTTCACAGAGGCTCTTGACAGGCTTGTTAATCTTGCCCTTGATACCTGCTCCTGAAAATCACCCATAAAGGATTTTTATGCTGAAAGGAAAAATCTGTCAATGAGAAATGTGAATGTTAGCATTTTAAGCAAGATAAGAACTGATGATGGGGAGGATACCACCGAGTTTTTTACCTCGGGCAGCTATGAGTTGGGCGAAAAGGGTTATATTCTCCGTTATGATGAAAGCGACGGAATTGGCTATGAGTCCTGTAAGGTAAAGATTACCGTTACCGATAAAGCAATTCTTATTGAGCGCTCGGGTCCCGCTGCTGCAAGCCTTACAATTGAAGCCGGAGTAAAGCACCACTGCGTTTACGGCACTCCCTACGGAGAATTTACAATGGGTATAAATGCATACGAGGTGGAGAGCGAGCTTAACGACGAGGGCGGAAGGCTCAGATTCAGATACAGTATAGATGTAAATTCGGATTTTATTTCGGAAAACGAAATGCATATAACAATATCGTAAAGGAAAGAAAAAAGATGAACAACATGATTGAAACGGCAAAAAATGAAGTCAAGGAGATTATTATGAGCGCCCTTGGTCGGCTTATTGCAGAGGGAAAGCTTCCCGCTGAGCCGCTGCCGGGCTTTACGGTTGAAATTCCCGCAGACAGCTCCCACGGCGACTTTTCCTGTAACGCCGCTCTTGCTTCCGCAAAGGCCTTTAAGACAAATCCTCGTGCAATTGCTGCAATGATAGCTGAAAACGCAGTTCTTGAGGGAACTCTTTTCGGAAAAATTGAGGTTGCAGGACCGGGATTTATCAACCTTTTCTTAAATCCTCTCTGGTTCGGCGAAACTGTGAACAAGGCAATCGGGCTTGGAGAAGACTACGGAAAGACGGATATGGGTGCAGGTAAGAGAGTGCTTGTTGAATTTGTATCCGCAAACCCCACAGGACCTATGCACATAGGAAACGCAAGAGGCGGTGCAATCGGCGACTGTCTTGCTTCTTTGCTTTCTTATGCAGGCTACTATGTTGAAAGAGAATTTTATATAAACGACGCAGGAAATCAGGTGAACAAGTTCGGACTGAGCCTTGACATACGTTACAGACAGCTTTTCGGCGACGATATTGAAATGCCCGAGGACAGCTATCACGGTCAGGACATAATCGACCATGCAAAGGCGTTTGCGGAAATCTATGGCGATAAGTATATGACCGCAAGCGAGGAGGAGAGAAGAAAGGCGCTTGTTGATTACGCTCTCCCGATTAACATAAAGGGACTTGAAGACGACCTTGGCAAGTACAGAATAAAGTACGACACCTGGTTCAAGGAAAGCTCACTCCACGAAAGCGGAAAGGTTGCCGAGGTAGTGGAAATGCTTAAGGAAAAGGGCGTTACCTACGAAAAGGAGGGCGCAATCTGGTTTAAGGCCTCAGATTTCGGCGATGACCAGGACAGAGTTCTTGTCCGTGCAAACGGCGTTCCCACCTACTTTGTTCCCGATATTGCATATCACTACAACAAGCTTGTAACAAGAGGCTTCGATAAGGCGATTGACATTCTCGGCGCAGACCACCACGGCTATATTGCAAGAATGAAGGCTGCGCTTACAGCTCTGGGAGTTGACGCAAACAAGCTGGACATTGTAATAATGCAGATGGTTCGTCTCGTAAGAAACGGGGAAGCGGTAAAGCTTTCAAAGCGTTCCGGTAAGGCGATTACCCTTGCAACCCTCCTTGATGAAATACCTATGGATGCAGCAAGATTTTTCTTCAATCTCCGTGACCCGGATACTCATTTTGAGTTTGACCTTGACCTTGCAATTGAGGAAAGCTCAAAGAATCCTGTTTTCTATGTGCAGTACGCACATGCCCGCATCTGCCGTGTGCTTGAAAAGCTGGGCGAGGAGGGTATTACCTGCAAGAATCTTCCTGCCGCAGAGCTTAAGTACAGCGAGGAGGCGGAGCTTGCTCTTATCCGCCGGATAGCATCCCTGCCCGAAACAATAAACGAGGCGGCTTCGGAATACAATCCCTCAAAAATCACAAGATACGTTCTTGAGCTGGCACAGCTGTTCCATAAATTCTACGACACCTGCAAAATTAAAGGCGAAAGCGAGGAGATTGTCCAGTCCCGTCTTTCTCTTTGCTTAGCCGTTAAAATTGTAATTAAGAATATGCTCGACCTTCTTAAGGTTGAAGCACCTGAGAAAATGTAAAGGAGTTATTATGTCCGGAGACAGTTGCCCCTGTAAACCCTGCATACCTGCCGTAATCGGCGCAGTAGGCGTTATGATACGCCCTTACGGGGATTATTCGTTCACCGAGCTTATAAAGCTATACGAAGATAAGATTTCAGCCCTTAGCAAGGAGTATGACTATTTTCTTCTTGAGGGCATGACTATGCTTGCCGACCTTCGTGCCGCTTCCTTAGCTTGCCACAAAACAGGCAAGCCGGTATGTGCGGTAATTGATATTGACGAGGAGTTCCTTACAGAAAACGAGCTTCCCGCTGACGCAGCGCTAATAACGCTTCAGAGCATAGGAATTTCCTGCTTCGGAGTTTCTTCCTCAGACGAGGGAACTCTTATTGATTGCGTTATAAGGTTAAGACCATTTGCAAAAATTCCGCTTGCGGTAAAGCCCTGCAGCGGTACACTCAGCGACAGTGCTATTACAGCTCTGCTTTCTGCGGGTGTTGACAAGTTCATCGGACTTACAGAGGAATGTTCTGCCCGAGCAGAAAAAATCGGGGCAGAAAAGGCTTTTGAACAGCAGGATTATGAGCCTGTTGATTCAATTATGCTTGCAAATGAAAGACAGGCGTTTTTCTTAGAGCCTGATACAACCGAGATTTCCGAGGGCTTCAGCTGTTCTCCCGGAATGGGAGAGGATTTGTACGAGGCATGTGATTGCGGCTATGATGTACTGAAAATACTGATAAACACTCCAGAGGACGCTATTGATTTTGCGGAAAATGCACACATGGCTGTGCTTCCCATAATGTTCAGCGGCGATGATGAGATAGCTATGAAGCTGGCGCTTATGCTGTATCAGGGCAGAGCCCTTATCGACAGGGAAAGTCTTATCGACGAGGAAGAGCTGAAAAGTGCCGCAGAAAAGTACGGCGCAGTTATTTACTAAACTGAAAGAGGAAATATAAATGGAACTTACAGAAAAGAAAATAAGCAGCGAGCTTAAGTATAAGGGCAAGGTTATCGACGTTTACAATGATACCGTGCTTCTTGAAAACGGAAAGGAAACGGGCAGGGACGTTGTGCGACACCCCGGCGGAGTTTGCGTCGCTGCTCTTACGGAAGACAATCAGGTTTATTTTGTAAAGCAGTTCCGCTATCCCCATGGAAAGGTGCTGCTTGAGCTTCCTGCAGGAAAGCTCGAATGGGGCGAAAACCATTTTGAGTGCGGCAAGCGTGAGCTTTTAGAGGAAACGGGCTGTACAGCAGAGGAGTTTACCTATCTTGGCTGCCTGCTTCCAACGCCTGCTTACGACACAGAAGTAATTCATATGTATATGGCGAAAAAGCTTAGTCGGGACAAGCAGAAGCTTGATGAGGACGAATTTCTCGAGGTTATGACCATTCCGCTGGACAAGGCAGTAGAAATGGTCATGAACAACGAGATTGAGGACGCTAAAACCCAGCTTGCGCTCTTAAAGACCGCTGCGCTCCTGGGCAGATAAATAATCCTCGTAGGCAGCGATTATGCTGTTTTCAATTATACCTCTTGCTTCAGGGCTTATCGGGTGGATAATGTCACGGAAAACTCCTGTTTCGTCCTTGCGGCTGGGCATTGCCACAAAAATCCGTTCATCGCCCTGAACGATTTTAATGTCATGCACGGCAATTGCGTCGTCAACCGTCATTGATACCACGGCCTTGAGCCTGCCCTCGTCAATTATCTTTCTTATACGGATATCGCTTATATTCATAGCTTTCGTCCCTTTCCGAGTAGTATTTGCTCAATTAGTTTCGGCATATCAAGGGAAAATATACGCATATTCTGTATATAAGGCAATTGTTTTTACAATAATTATCTCAGCAGACTTTTTTACATCATCAGCGCTGCGGAAAGGCAGATTATGGAAAACTTTCTTATCGGTAAAAAGCATATTCATTTCATAGGAATAGGCGGAAGCGGAATGTTTCCCCTTGCTCAGATTCTCCACGGGCAGGGATACTACCTTACAGGCTCGGACAATAACGAAACCGAAACCCTTAAGGCAGTAAGAAATATGGGAATACCCGTATTTATGGGGCAGCGGGCGGAGAATATCGAGGGTGCGGACCTTATTGTGCATACCGCAGCAATAATGGCTGACAATCCCGAGCTTATTGCCGCAAAAAGCAGCGGAGTTCCCGTAATTGAGCGCTCTGTACTTCTGGGACTTATTACCAGTATGTACGATAATGCAGTATGTGTTTGCGGAACCCACGGAAAAACCACCGCAACCTCTATGCTGACCCACATTTTTCTTGCTGACGGAAACGACCTTACAGCCGTTATCGGCGGAAAGCTTAAGGCAATAGGCGGAAGCGGAATCTGCGGAAAAAGCGACGTTATGGTGTGCGAGGCATGCGAATTTGTCGATACATTTTTAAAGCTTTATCCCGATACGGCGGTTATTCTTAATATCGACTGCGACCACCTTGATTATTTCAAGACAATGGAAAACCTGAAGCTTTCCTTTACGAAGTTCTGCAACCTCACCACCAAGAAAATCATCTATAACGGCGATGATAAGAATACGGTTGAGGCAGTTTCTGCCGCAAAGTCGGCAGCTGAGCTTATAACCTTCGGAAGAAGCGAAGGCAACAAGTACTGTCCCAAAAATATACGAAAAATTTCCGATTTCCATACCGAATTTGACCTTTACTGCGGCGAAAAAAAGGTTACAACCGTTGCAATTCACGTTCCCGGTGAGCATAATGTTCTCAACGCGGTTGCAGCCTGCGCAGCTGCCCTTGAAAACGGCTGCCGCCCCGAATCCCTTGCTAAAGGGCTTTCTACCTTTTTTGGTGCAGTAAGACGTTTCGAGAAGCTTGCTGAAATTAACGGAATAACCTTTGTTGACGACTACGCACATCACCCCACGGAGGTTACCTCTTTGCTTAAAACTGCAAAGTCCATGAATTTCAAGCGGGTATGGGCAGTTCATCAGCCCTTTACCTATTC
>JBJERK010000240.1:0-2594 GCA_051882255.1 Ruminiclostridium sp. | reverse complement strand
CAGAGCCGCAGACCTTGAAAGTCTGCGGCTCTGTGCTATTTACACAAGGTTTCAATTCTTTCTCTCACGATTTTCTGATAAGCACGGCTTATCGGGATAACGGAATCATTTTTAAGGGTAAGAGAGGTACGGTTTTTATACTCGGATATGTAATCCGTGTTTACTATGAAGCTTTTGTGGCAGCGCATAAAGGTTTCAGGCAGGCTTCCTGCCACATCTTCAATAGAAGTATAGGTTTTATAAACCTTAGAGGTGGTGTGGAAGGTGGTGCAGTGACCGTCTATACCCACATATTCTACCTCATCGGTATTAATTGAAATAATAGCCTGCTTAAGCTTTACCCAGACCACGTTTCCGTTTCTTTCCAGATGGTTTATTTTATTTACGGTTTTTATAAGGGATTCGGTAGTGAACGGCTTAAAAACTACGGCGCAGGTGTTTATTTTATAGCTGTCAAGAAATACGCTCTGGGCAAGCTCAGTGCTGTCAGTTGTAAAAACTATATTGATATTCTTTTCCAGTCCTGAAATACACTCTGCAAGCTGTAGCTGTTCTCTTATATACTCCTCGTCAAGCGCAATAAATACGGCTATAATTTTCTTGGTGGAGTTCTTTATTGTCTCACTGAGCCTTTTTGCGCTTCCGTCGTACACACAGATTTTTGAATCCTCTATGTCGCAGCTATCCTTGAGTTTATTCTTTAGTTCCCTTGCGTTTGAAAGATTATTGTCAAAAATGACTATCATCGCTCAACATTCCTTTGAATTTTAGCACAATGCTATTTTAAATTGCCAGCACATTTTTTTTGCAGATTTTGCTGTTTATATTTACATTTTAGCACAAATTAGTATTTTTGGTTAAAAAATGTAATAAACTGCAAGATAAATGTTACAAACGAACAAATGAATTTTTCGCCACAATGGTTGACTATTTAACCAAATATTGCTATAATTAGTTTATAGGGCAATTCTGCAAATTAAGAGAGAAAGAGATTTTTGTGGTGGTGATACGTTGAATTATATAATCTGCGATGACAGCATTAAGTTTTCGGAAGAACTGAAACAGCGTATTTTAAAGGAAGAACCTGACTGCACAGTTACGGTGTTCAATTCAATTGCTGCGCTGAAATTTAATCTTGTTGACATTGCTGACAAAACCGATGGGCTTTTTATGGACATCAAGAATTGCGATGGTAACGGAATTGAAGCTTCTGCGGAAATAGCAAAAAAGTATCCTTCACTGAAAATCATATATGTTACAGGCTACGGAATGGAGTTTTCACAGGCAATTTTTGACTTTCAGGGCGCACCCAATCCAACAGCTTATCTTATCAAGCCCGTTGAGGACAAGTATCTCCACAGCGCCCTTCAGAAGCTTAAGGCTAATTCAAATAACGACAGCGACTATATAAGCGTTAAGCAGAACAGAAGAATTCTTTTTGTTTATTTCAAAGATATTATTTCGGTTTCCTGCGACAGAAGAAAGCTTACAATTCATACCGCCGAAAACGATCTTGAATTTTACGAAAAAATGTCAGATTTCGAGGAAAAGCTTTCATCAGATTTTGTGCGTTGCCATAAAAGCTATATTGTGAATATGAATTATATTGATTCCATTGAAAACTGGGTTACAATTGTAATGAAGGACGGAACAAAGTTTCCTGTGGGCCGCTCTTACCGAGAGGAGTTCAGGAATACGATTATAAGACGCGGCTCTGCCGAGCAATTGAGAAAGTAAGCGAACGCCCCGACAGCATTAATGCTGTCGGGGCTTGCTGCTTATTCCGAAATCTTCCTGCACTCAACATAAAAACGCTTGTCTTCCGCATGTCCCATTGAGAAGGTTTTTCTCGGAAGTGCGCCGTCCTTTATAACGGTAGGGAACAGCTCGGATTTTTTCATATCCGGGAGAATAAAGCCTATGCTGTTTTCCTTTGATGCAAGCTGCTTAAGTACGTCCTTGCCGTGGATATAGTCGACTTTTCCGCCGTGTTCCTTTAAGTAGCCGTCAAGAAAATCCTGGAGGCTGCCAACAGATAGCTGGGAGGAAGGCTTGTGGATATAGTAGCTTTTCTCGGTGCCGCCGATTATGGCAGTAAAGGACTGATCGGAGGGATTTCCGCTCAGGTCAAGCGCCTTTTTCATCTCCGACATAAGCTTTTCCGGGTCAACCTCTGTCACAATGCGGTGAATTGCCTCAAAATCAAGTGCTTCGCTATGAAGATTGACTATTTCAGCAAGAGCATATCTTGCCGGGTGGTTTGTCATATCCTTATCCGGATTTTCACGCTTAAGCTGCTCGTAAAATTCCTTTGCCGTGGCAAGGGAATGATTTCCGTCGCCCATAGCAAAAAGCAGGGTAGGGTAGTCCTTTAAACCGTACTTCTCGTTGAAAGCCTTGTTGTCCGAAAGGCAGTCAAGGGCACTGAAAACTCTTGCCTGCTGCTCCTGGTCAAGAAGATAGCCCTTGATTTTGCCACCATTTTCCATAAGATTAAAGTCATAAACCGGCGCTTTATCCGCAGCATAATCGCCGCAAGGCTCAATAACCGACTTTTTCTCGTCGTCTATCAATATCATAATATGGGGCAGCTC
>JBJERK010000239.1:0-10454 GCA_051882255.1 Ruminiclostridium sp. | reverse complement strand
GTTTCCGCCATTTCCCTCATAAACCTTGCATTACTCTCGCTGAAAAGCTTTTTCTCCGCTCTCCATTTCCAGTTTCCGCCAAGGGTGGAAGGCGTATTCATTCTCGCCCTGTCGTCCAGCCCCGCAACGTCCTGCATTGGCACGATTGCAAGCCCCGTAGTGCTCTTATAAAGCTCCCGTATCATCGTCCTGTTGATTTTCTCGAAAAGGCGGGGCTTTATGTAGCGGCGGCACATCGCCTTTGTTTTCGGGTCAGCCGCCTTGTACCAGCCCACAATGGTTGAATTGTCATGAGTTCCCGTGTAGCACACGCTGTTAAAGGGATAACGGTGGGGCAGGTGGTCGTTGTCATCATTATTCGGGTTGAAGCCGAACTGCAAAACCCTCATTCCCGGGAAGCCCGAGGCTTTAAGCAGCTCTTTTACGCTGTCGAAAATGTCCCCTAAGTCCTCCGCAATTATCGGAACGGAAACAAGCTGCTTCTTAACCGCATTCCACAAATCCATACCCGGACCCTTTTCCCATTTCCCGTTTACCGCCGTCTTTTCCCCGTAGGGAATAGCCCAGTATGTATCGAAGGCTCTGAAATGGTCTATTCTTACAACGTCGTAAAGCTCTGTTGCCTTTTCAATACGGCTTATCCACCAGGAATAGTTCTCCTTTTTCATAGCCTCCCAGTTGTAAAGGGGGTTGCCCCAGAGCTGTCCCGTAGCGGAAAAATAATCCGGAGGTACTCCCGCAACTCTCTTGGGTCGGCACTCCCTGTCCATCTCGTAAAGATAGGAATTAGCCCAGACGTCGGAGCTGTCGGGGGAAACGTAAATCGGAATATCGCCGATTATCTTTATGCCGTTTTTGTTTGCATAGCTTTTGAGCCGCTCCCACTGGCTGTAAAAAACAAACTGAACGAATTTCCAGAAGCCGATTTCCTTTTCAAGCCGCTCGGTCGCCGCCTCAAGAGCCTCAGGCTTACGCAGCCGCAGATCGTCACTCCATTCGCTCCATGCAATACCGCCGTTTTCTTCCTTTACTGCCATAAAAAGAGCGTAATCGTCCAGCCACGCCGCCTCGCTTTTCGTAAAGGCAAGATAGCTTACGTTCTCGTCAAAATTCGAGTAAGCCTCACGGAGAATTGCCATTTTTGTGCGGCAGACCTTTTCGTAGTCCACGAAAGTGGGGTCTGCGCCGTAGTCTGCCGAAGTGCAGCTCTCCTTTTTCACAAGCCCCGACTTAACAAGGTCGTCAAGGTCGATAAGCAAGGGGTTTCCCGCAAAGGTTGAGAAGGACTGGTAAGGGGAATCGCCGTAGCCCGTAGGACCTATGGGAAGAACCTGCCAGTACTTCTGTCCCGCCGATTTGAGCCAGTCCACAAAGGCTTCCGCCTCGCTTCCGAAGGTGCCTATTCCGTAAGGAGAGGGCAGGCTTGTTATATGCATAAGTATTCCGCAGCTTCGCATTTCTTACGCTTCCTTTCTGTCTGTTCTGAATGGCGCAGCAGGCAGCCCGTTTTTGCCGTACAGCGTTACCTCGCCGTAATTTGTCCAGAGATAGCGCACATTAAGGGGCTCGCTTACTTCCTTGCTGAAAACAAATATCTTATCCCCTCGTATTTCAAAATCCGCAGGCTTATACTCGCCCTCAGCTTCTGCGATTTCAAAGCCGCATTTCTCTCCCCGCAGCTCAAAGCCTTTGGCATTGTAAAAGCTTATCTCAATACCGCCGTCCTTTGCAATATGGGATTTATAAAGGGGCGCACAATAGTCGGGATCTTCGTCGCCGTAGGCGGTATAAAGCGCCTGTAGGTACATTCTGTGACCTACGGGTAGCTTATCCTTGGGGTGGATTTCGTTGAACTCGCCGCAGTCAATAATAACCGCAAGTCCCGTATTTTTTATGGTATGGAACGCCTTTTCCTGAGCTTCTCTTATAATGCACCAGTTCTTTCTGTCCTCGTCGCCCTTGTAGCGGTGCATAGGAAGCTGTGCGATAATAAAAGGAAGGCTATCGTCGCCCCAGTCCTCCCGCCAGAGGGTAATAAGCCCACGCAGAAGCTTATAGTAGGCGAATGGGCGGTTATCGTCGCTTTCGCCCTGATAGTAGATAAAGCCCTTTAAAGTATATGGGCAGACCCGCTTTATCATACTTTCGTAAAGCGCCGTTGCATGGAAGGGATTAAGGGGCGTAAGAGGTCCCGGATACCTGCACTCACCGCAGATTTTAAGGCAGTCTCCCCAATCCGTCATGGGGTTTTCCTTATAGACAGCCTCAACCCGCTTGTTCCAGTCAATACTGTACTGCTCGTAGTCACGATATTCTTTCGTAAGCTCCTCTTCGGTTTTTCCTGCGATATTATTGCAGTACTCCTCCCAGTCGAAGCGCATATCCTCGTCCTTAATCTGGCTTTCAAGGCTCATCCACTGGCTTGCCTTAGTGCCTCCCCAGTTGCAGCCGATAATGCCTACGGTACAGCCCAGCTTATCCGCCAGCTCCTTAGCAAAGAAATACCCTACCGCCGACCAGCACTTAGCGCTTTCCTCGCCAAACCTGCTCCAGCCGCTATTCGCCATTTTTTCTTCATAAGCAGGCTCTGCGTTACAGATTTTTGGCGTATAGTAAAAGCGGACGTTCTCTGTTTTGTCGTTTTTGAGGCAGTCAGCTCCGCCCTTGCAGTTCTGCAGTTCAAACTCCATATTTGACTGTCCGCCTGCAAGCCACACCTCGCCCATAACAATGTCGGTAAAGGTTCGGGAAACGCCGCCGCAGCTTACTGTCATAGCAAGATTTTCGCCTTTCTCTTTTGGTGGCAGTACTGCTCTCCACTCGCCGTTTCTTACAACCGCAGAAGCAGTTTCCCCCTCAAAGGACACAGTAACCCGCTCCCCGTCAGTACCTGTTCCGAAAATATTTATATTCTTCCCTCTTTGCAGCACCATTCCGTCGCTGAAAATCGGAGCAATTTTAAAGTCAGACACAATAAGTCCCCTTTCCCCATTTTTCCTGTTATTATAATATCACCAATGGCGGCTGTTGTCAATGAGAGTTGGAGAGATTTGGAGAGATAAGAGAGTTTAAGAGAAAAAGATTTTTCAGCCTTTTTGTAAAAAGGCTGGCGAAAAACTTTCAGCCGCTTCGCGCAAAGCGGGCGCATAAGCAAACAACAACAAACATAAGACAAGACTCGTTACTTCTCAATTCAGCAAATCTCACAAATAACAGCACAACCACAAAAACTGCGAATGTGCAACTGAAATTCCCTCATATACCAATGCATTAATCAAGCTTCTTGGGGTGGAGCGCCCGTGCGCTCCCGCCGGGGTGAAGGGGGCGGCGTTAGCCCCCTTCAAAAACCCATATTTTCTCTCTTCTCTCAAATCTCTCCTCTCTCCACACAAAAACCCCTCTCATAAGCTGAGAGGGGTAGAATTTATTCGCCGAGGTAGGCTTTTTTGATGTTGTCGTCATTGATAAGGTCAGAGGCCTTGCCGGAAAGCTTGATTGTGCCTGTTTCGAGGACGTAGGCACGGTCAGCAATTGACAGCGCCTTCTTTGCGTTCTGCTCTACAAGAAGAACGGTAGTGCCGCCGCGGCTTATTTCGCCGATAATATCGAAAATCTCGTTTACATACAGTGGCGAAAGACCCATTGAAGGCTCGTCCATAAGTATAATCGAGGGCTTGCTCATAAGCGCCCTGCCCATAGCAAGCATCTGCTGCTCGCCGCCGGAAAGAGTACCGCCGATCTGGTTCTTACGCTCCTCAAGACGGGGAAAGCGCTTGTAGACATTAGCCAGCGATTCGGCTATTTCCGCCTTGTCCTTCCTTGTATATGCGCCCATAATCAGGTTTTCGTAAACCGTAAGCTGCTGGAAAACACGGCGTCCCTCCGGAACGTGCGCCATACCCATTGATACTATCTTATGGGCAGGAGTCTTAGTAAGCTCCTTGCCGTTAAAAACAATGCTTCCGTGCTTGGCGGGAATAAGTCCCGTAATGGTGTGAAGAATTGTGGTTTTACCTGCGCCGTTTGCGCCGATAAGAGCGATAACCTCGCCCTGCTCGACCTGAAAGGAAACTCCCCTGATTGCCTTAATCATTCCGTAGTTTACTTCAAGGTCCTTTATTTCAAGCATTGACATACTTTGTTCATTCCTTTCCTGCTGAGGAATATTATTCGCCCAGATATGCGGTAATTACTCTCGGGTCGTTAAGTACCTCGGAGGTCTTGCCCTGAGCAAGCACCTGCCCGAAGTTAAGAACGGTTATTTCCTCGCAGATACCGCCAACAAGCCGCATATCATGCTCAATCAGCAGAATTGTCATATCGAATTTGTCCCGTACAAAGCGTATGGTTTCCATAAGCTCCTCGGTTTCGTTGGGGTTCATTCCTGCAGCAGGCTCGTCTAAAAGCAGCAGCTTCGGAGAGGTAGCAAGGGCTCTCGCAATTTCAAGCTTTCTCTGCTTTCCGTAGGGCAGATTGGCTGCAATAACGTCAGCCTCCTTGTCAAGTCCCATAACCGTGAGCAGCTCCATCGCCTTTTCCTTCATCTGCTTTTCCACCTTGAAATACCGGGGCAGTCTGAAAATTCCCTCAAAGGTGGTGTAGCCCATCTGATTGTGCAGACCTACCTTAACATTGTCGATAACGGAAAGCGCCTTGAAAAGACGGATATTCTGGAATGTACGGGCAATTCCCGCCTTGTTTATCTCAATAGTATTCTTTCCCGTAATGTTCTTGCCGTCAAGAATTACAGAGCCGCTGTCTGCCTTGTAAACGCCTGTAAGCAGGTTGAAGGCGGTGGTTTTTCCTGCACCGTTCGGGCCGATAAGACCGTAAAGCTGACCCTTTTCAATCGTCATATTAAGGTCGTTTACCGCCTTTAAGCCGCCGAAAGAAATACAAAGGTGTGATACCTCAAGCATGTTCATTGAGCGCCGCC
This sequence comes from Ruminiclostridium sp., assembly GCA_051882255.1. Taxonomy (GTDB): domain Bacteria; phylum Bacillota; class Clostridia; order Oscillospirales; family Ruminococcaceae; genus Ruminiclostridium_E. The sequence continues at coordinate 5,518 of JBJERK010000239.1, read as the reverse complement.
TCCTTTCTTCCGAACTTTCCCTTTACCTTAGCGATAACAGTCTGCTTTAAGCTGATAGCCTTAGGGCTCCAGTTAAACAGCATTACGATTATAAGGACGATTGCGTAAACCAACATTCTGTAGTCGTTCAGGAAGCGGAGCTTTTCGGGGAGAATATAAAGGATAATCGCTGCAATCATAGAGCCTCTTACGCTGCCCATTCCGCCAAGTACAACGTAAACAAGTATCATAATCGAAGCATTGTAGTTGAACTTGTCGCCGGCAGAGGTAAGGGTTGCGAAGTTGTGGGAGTAAAGCGCGCCTGCTGCGCCCGCTAAAGCTGCGGAAATCGTAAATACCATGAGCTTGTACTTTGTGATATTGATACCGATTGACTCTGCGGCAATACGGTTGTCACGAATAGACATTATTGCACGTCCGTCCCTTGAATGGATAAGATTGAGAACAATGAACAGGGACAGCAGAACAAGAATTACACCCGCAGTAAAGTTTGCGTCCTGGGGCGTTCCGGAAATGCCCTGAGCGCCCTTAATAATTATCTGTCCGTCTGCTTCCAGTCCCAGCGCCATAGCGCTTTCTGTTGAGAAATGAACGCCCTTGGAGTCAATTCCGAGATATATTACATTTACGATATTCTTTATGATTTCGCCGAATGCAAGAGTAACAATCGCAAGATAGTCGCCCCGAAGCCTTAAAACAGGTATTCCGATAAGAACTCCGAAAATCGCTGCTGCGGCTGCACCTACAAGAATAGCAAGCACAAAGCGTAAGGGAGCAATTGTTATTATGTCCTGTGTGCATTTGGAGAAAATCGCGCTGCAGTAGGCTCCTGCACACATAAAGCCTGCATGTCCCAGCGAAAGCTCTCCTAAGATACCTACTACAAGGTTAAGGGAAACCGCCATAATTATGTAAATACACATAGGCACAAGGTAGCCCTTCATAGAGCTTGAAAGGTTGCCTGTTGCACCCATAACGGTAAAAATTATATAGCCGACTACCACAATTCCGTAGGTTATTAAATTGTTTACGGTGTTTTTCTTCATATTTAAACTTTCCTTTCCTCAGATTGAGGCGGCTGAGCCTGTATTTGTCGTAATTATACTTTTTCCTGAATGTTCTTTCCGAGAATACCCGAAGGCTTAACGAGAAGAACCACAATAAGAATTGCAAAAACGATAGCGTCAGCCATCTGGGAGGAGATATACGCCTTTCCGAAAATCTCGATAACGCCGATAAGAATACCGCCTATCATAGCGCCGGGGATTGAGCCGATACCGCCGAAAACCGCTGCAACGAAAGCCTTGATACCGGGCATTGTTCCCGTATAGGGCGTAAGGTTCGGATAAGCGGAGCACATAAGTGCGCCTGCAATTGCTGCAAGAGCAGAGCCGATTGCAAAGGTAAGGGCTATAGTTGCGTTTACGTTTATGCCCATAAGCTTTGCCGCACCCTTGTCCTCGGATACAGCCTGCATTGCCTGTCCTGCTTTAGTCTTGTTTACAAACAGCGTAAGACCTATCATAATGACTATGCAGACGATTATTGTTACAAGGGCTTCTCCCTTTATTACAAGCTGTCCGTCAAAGAAGGTAAGCGGCTCCATATCTACAACAGATGTGAAAATCTTTGTATCTGCGCCGAAAATAAGAAGGGCTACGTTCTGGAGCAGGTAGCTTACGCCGATAGCCGTGATAAGAACCGCAAGGGACGATGAAGCGTCACGAAGCGGTCTGTAAGCAACCTTCTCAATTGTGATACCAAGCACGGTACACACCGCCATAGCGATAAGAATTGAAACAATTGCGGGAAGCTTCATACTGCTCATACAGGTAAACACCACATAGCCGCTTATCATAATAACATCGCCGTGGGCGAAGTTCAGCATTTTCGCTATACCGTAAACCATTGTGTAGCCAAGGGCGATTATTGCGTAAACGCTGCCAAGGCTCAGACCATTGATTATATAGTTGAGAAAGCTCATATATTTTTTCCTTTCACGGATATTAACTTATTCTGAGCGGATGACCGCTGATTAACCCGCAAAGTCTGCGGACTAATCGCCGGTTATCAGCCGTTTTTCTGCAAAATTTGAGAAATGCACAAAATGCACAAAAAAGGCGCGGCAATTCCGGCAAGAAAACTGCCGGAACCCGTCCTTTCTACAGCCTTACTTTAACCACATATACCGCCGGCGCATAAATTCTGCGTCGGCGGTACATAATAGGTCTTTGCAGAACCGATTACATAGCCTTGTAAGAACCTGTGAGAGCTGTTGTGCCGTCGTCGTTCTTAACTTCTTCAATAGCGATTACTACTGCCTTAGGCTCCTTTGTAGGCTCGCCCTCTGCGGACCATACAATGCCGTTACCGGTAAGACCGTCAACAGTAACCTCTGTCATAGCCTTCTTGAGAGCGTCGCACTTGTCGGAAACGCTCATATCAGCAGTAATGCCTGCCTTTTCAGCAGCAGCCTTGATGATATAGATAGCGTCGTAGGAGTCAGCAGCGAACTGGTTGGGAGTATCGCCGTAAGCTTCCTTGTATGCATTTACGAAAGCAACTGTCTTGTCGTCTGTTGCGTCAGCAGCGAAAGGAGTAAGGAGCATTACGCCTTCAGCAAGCTTAACGTCGAAGTTTTCAAGAGCAAGGATACCGTCAAGGCCATCGCAGCCGAAGTACTTAACGTCGTAGTTCATAGCGGCAGCCTGCTGGAGAATAAGGGAAGCCTCGTTATAGTAGATAGGAAGGAAGATAAGCTCTGCGCCGCCGTCCTTAGCCTTCTGGAGCTGTACTGTAAAGTCAGTCTTGGAGTCGTCTGTGAAAGCTTCAGCAGCAACGATTTCAAAGGGCTGGTTTGCAGCCTCAGCAGAAAACTTCTCGTAGATACCTGTGGAGTAAACGTCGGAGCTGTTGTAGATTACAGCAACCTTGGAAGCAAGGCTGTTGTTACCGATATACATAGCGGAAGCAGCACCCTGGTTGGGGTCGGAGAAGCAAACTCTGAATGCGTTGTCGTACTTGATGCTCTCAACTGCGGAGCCGGAAGGAGTAAGCTGGAACATATTATCCTTGTGTGTTTCCTCAACAACTGCCTGGCAGGGAGTAGAGGTAACTGTTCCCATAAGGATTTCCATACCCCAGTCCTTAAGAGCATTGTATGCGTTGACGGACTTTTCAGCGTCGTGAACGTCGTCCTCGAACTTGAATTCGATTGTCATACCGTTAATTCCGCCTGCTGCGTTGATTTCCTTGACTGCAAGCTCAGCAGCGTTCTTAACAGCCTGTCCGTAAACAGCTGCGCCGCCTGTTACAGGGCCGATACCGCCGATTTTGATTGTGTTTCCGGTGCTTGCTGCACCGCTGTTTCCTGCGTCAGCAGGAGCGTTTTCGCTCTGGGAGCAGCCTGCGCCTGCTAAAAGCATAGCTGCGGATACTGCCATAGCGGCAAATTTCTTTAAAGACTTCATAAATGACCATTCCTTTCACTGTTGTATCAAACTTTTGTCCGGGCTTCTTCTTTATAATGTTAGCCCTCAGGCTTTCGCCCATACGTTAAGAATATAGCATTTAAGGGCTTTTGTCAAGAGTAAATTAGCATAATTGTCGATTTATTGCGGCTGTATTTTTGTAAATGTTCTATAAAATCTGAATAGCGCCGATAATAAACTTTCACAAAATTTTCAGCGGACGGTTTTTGCTCCTTGACTTTCCGCCCGCTGTTTATCATTTTAAAGCAGATTTTGCAAAAGCTTTCGTCATTCCCTGCAAATCAGTCATTCCTGATATGGACGTCAAGCTGGTTGTAGGGAACGTCGATATTGTCCTTTATGAACTGCTCTCTGATAAGCTTTGCCGCCGAGAAATATACGTCCCAGTAATCCCCGGATTTGCACCATACCCTTACCGTAATATCAATGCTGCTTGCGCTCTGTGCACTTACTGCAACAAAAGGAGCGTTTCCGCCCTCGGTAATAATTTTCGGTTCCTTTGAAAGGGCAGTAAGTATAGCGGTCTTTGTCCTCTCGTAGTCCTCGGAGTAGGAGATTGAGATAATCTGGTCAATCCTGCGTAAGGGCAGCTCGTTGTAGTTTATGCAGACCGCATTCGCCGCCATACCGTTGGGAATATATACCACCTTGTTGTCCACGGTTATAAGCCTTGTGTACAGGATATTTATTGAGTCAACCGTTCCCTCTTCCCCGTTGCTCTTTATGTAGCTGCCTACAACAAAGGGCTTTGAAAACAGGATAAGAAAGCCGCCTGCAAGGTTGGAAAGGCTGTTCTGAAGGGCAAGACCTATTGCAACGCCCGCAGTTCCTATTACCGTGATAATTGAGGTTGTAGGCACTCCCAGCACCGTAAGCACTACTGTTATCAGCAGGACGTAAAGGGCGATTTTTACTATGGATTTCAGGAACCTGTTTACCGTAAGGTCAAGTCTTGATTTATCCAGAGCCTTCGACATAAGCTTTACGGTAAGCTTTGAAAGCAGCATGCCCACGATAAGCAGCACTATCGCAAATATAATCGTGGGAAGCTTTCCGAGAAAGCCGTTCCAGACGTCGGAAATGAACTTATTAAGTCCGTTAATACTTTCCGTAACCTCAGCAAATTCGCCTGCTAAAAGTCTTAAAAGCATTTTTATTATCTCCTTTTTATTTTATAAATTGCAGTATTATCTCGTAAAACACCGGCACAAGCAGGGCGGGCAGCATATTCCCTGTCTTAAACTTCTTCCCGAAGGCTAAATTTACGCCCACGCAGAAAATAAGCGCCGAGCCTATGTAGCTTAGATTTCCGATAAGGCTTTCGGTCATTACGGGGGCTAAAAACTTAGCGAAAATCGTGATTGCGCCCTGATAAACCGCAAGAGGCAGAGCGGAGAACATTACGCCGATACCCATAGCCGATGCAAAAATCAGCACAATCACAAAGTCCAGCGCAGCTTTTACCAAAAGGGTTGAGTAATCCCCGGTAAGCCCGTCGTTCAGCGAGCCAACCACCGCCATAGCGCCCACGCAGATAACCAGAGAAGCGGTAACAAAGCCCTCGGTAAAACGGCTGTCCCCTTTTGCCTTTACCTTCTTTTTGAGCAGGTCGCCAAGGCTCTCAAGCCTGTCCTCTATTTTAAGAGCCTCTCCTGCAAGAGAACCGAGAATAAGGGATATTACAAGCAGCATAGCCCCGCCGGAGGAAAGCCCGCCGCCCTCATTCACGGATAACATTCCCGCAAGCGCCCCCGAAGCGCCGATAAACATTGTGGCAAGCCCGAGAGCAGACATTAAAATATCGTTGAACCGCTGCTTTATTCCGTTTTTCAGTAGCATTCCAAACAAAGCGCCCAGAATAACAGCGGCAGTATTTATTATAGTTCCCATTTTTTCCCTTAAAGCAAGTATGCCTGCGGCAGATTCTACCGCAGGCAGCAGGCTGTCGATAAACCGCCATCTGCGTCGTCACCCACATAACGGCAGGCACAAAGCCTAGCCGTTATGTGGTTTCCTAGCATCTGACG
>JBJERK010000238.1:0-2613 GCA_051882255.1 Ruminiclostridium sp. | reverse complement strand
CAGATTGCACAAAAACGACGCAGGCAGGCTGACGCCCGTCAAGGAGTTTTTGTGCAAATCAGTTGAACACGGGCTGATATAGGTTATTGTCAAGCCGTAAAGGAAATGATATAATATCTATAGCAACGCTTTGCAGGAAGAATTGTATTCAGCTGTCAGCAGTATCCTTTAGCCGAATAGATTTCCGAGCACATTGAAAAACTTTATATATAGGAGAAGAAAAATGAAAATAAGAAAAGTAATCGCACTGCTTTTATCCGCAGCCTTTATGATAATTTCCGCACCTGAAATATCCGCCCTTGATTCCGACAAGGTTGAGCCATGGGAAAGAAGCGCCGAAACCCATAGAGAGAACCTCGGAAGCTCTATCGCCTATCTCGAAGCCTTTGACACTTCGGAATATACCGAGGAAAGCGTTACTGCACTAAAAGAAGCAATAAAAACCGCAAAGGCACAATACGAAGACAGCACCCAGCCCGCAAAATACTACTACTCCGCCCGAAATCAGCTTGAATACGCAAGGGCAAAGCTTGTTTATAACACCGTAGGCGAGGACGGACCCAATAAGCTGCCTTTTCGGGAGCTTTCGGCGGAAGAGGTTATCGAAGAAATGGGTGCAGGAATCAATTTCGGCAACACAATGGACGGACACTCCGCCATGGTGCCCAGCGAAACCGCCTGGCAGCCGAGAGTTGCTGCCAAGGAGCAGATAACCTCAATGCACGACGGCGGCTATAATACAATCAGAATACCCGTTACCTGGGGCAAAAAGGTATCATTTGACGAGGAAACGGGAGAATACTCTATCGACAGCGCTTGGCTGGACAGGGTTAATGAAGTGGTTGATTACGCAATAGACAACGGAATGTACGTTATAATCAACATTCACCACGACGGAGTAAACTGGAGCCGGGGCTGGTTCAATATCGGAAAGAACGATATTGATTCGGTAATGGAGAAGTATGCGGCGGTGTGGAGGATTATCGCCGAGCGCTTCAAGGACTATGACGAGCATCTTATTTTTGAGTCAATGAACGAGATGACCTGCGCTCAGAAGGACGAAAACAAGTGGAGCGGCGGGGCTTTTGAGTACGACGTTGATATTATCAGGAATTTCAATCAGCTTTTCGTAAATACGGTGCGCTCAACAGGCTCAAATAACACAAAACGCTGGCTTGCCTCAAAGGGACATTTCGCATATACGGGCAGAATTGAAATGCCCGAAGACCCGCTTAACGAAGGGGTTTCTCACCAGATGTACTCCGCCCATATCTACAACAGCGTAGAGAACAGGTACAAGGGAATAAAGGAGCTTGCAGACAATTATAAGGACTTGGGCTGTCCCCTTATTCTCGGCGAATGGACTACCTATACGGGCAACGACGGCAGCACCGCAACAGGCTATAACGACGTTGAAAAAGCATTCCAGTCGGAGCTTGTGTATAAATACGCAAAGGTAAATGATATTTGTGCAGTTGCGTGGGACATCGGAGTTTTCACAAAGGACGGCAGAGTTGAGGGCGGAAACGCTTCCTACTGGAGCAGAGAGGATTTAAAGCCCGGCTTTCAGTCCCAGCTGAGAGGCGTTATGCGAGGAGCTTATCTGCCCCTGACGGAAGAAAATCTTAGCGGAAATCTTGAAAATGTTTATGAGCAGTACGGCTTAAGCTCCGCTAACGGCGTTGACCAACACCCGAAAACCGTTACCGAAACGAAAATAACCGCAATTTCCTGCGAGGACAGCGCAGAAATGACCGTCGGCGAAATCATTACGATTAACCCCGAAGTAACTCCCGGGGGAACAAACGATTTGCTTGTCTGGACTACCGATAACGACAGGGTTGCTGTTGTTTCAAACGGAAGAATAACCGCAAAAAGCGCAGGAACTGCAACAATAACAGCCTACGCACTTAACACCGTTGAGTACGGCTATTACGGGAATTATAACGCAAATCCTTACGAAAACGCAGTTAAAAAGGAGATAAAAATTACTGTAAAAAATTCCGCCGATTCTTTTGCAGTAAGCGGAAGCGACAGCCTTGAGCTTACCGAGGGAAGCTCTGCGCTTCTTGACCTTTCCTGCGGCGGAGCGCTTACATACATTTCCGATAACGAAGAAGTTGCCACGGTTAACAGCGTAGGACGGGTATTCGGGAAAAGCGCAGGAACGGCGGAGATTACTGCTACTGCACCTAACGGCGAAAAGAAAACAGTAAAAATTACCGTAAATGAGGAATTTGACGAGGAACGGGAATACATAAATGTTGGTATTTTCGTTCTCTATAACGATGCGGCTCACGGCTATTGGGAGAACGAAATAGGCGAGATTGTAAAGATTGAAGAAAACGGCACATACACCCTCACCTACGATATTGCAAAGCATCAGAGCGAGGACGCAAAAAGCCTTGGGATTGATACGATAAACAATCTCACCGCAATTTATCTTAAGGACGTTGACGTTCATTCCGGCGCAATCCCGGAGTCTGCTTTCCGCCATTGTAGGCTGAAATGGGAAAAGGTAGAGATTAACGGGCAGGAAATGAAGCTTTCCGAGGACAGGAAAATTATGCTGAATCCCATTAACAAAAGCGGCGTTTTCGACTCGGGAAGTCC
>JBJERK010000237.1:10397-10608 GCA_051882255.1 Ruminiclostridium sp. | reverse complement strand
AGGTTGTTTCCTGGTACGACAACGAGAACTCTTACACATCCCAGATGGTAAGAACAATCAAGTACTTCGCAGAACTCAAGTAATTCCTGCTGATACGATACTACAAGACTCCCCACAGATTTCTGCGGGGAGTTTTTGCTTTGTGGGGAGGGGGAGAGCCGCGCCGCCGCTTTAGCGGCGGCGCAATTTTGCGGCGGCTTTGCCGCCGCTG
>JBJERK010000237.1:0-10297 GCA_051882255.1 Ruminiclostridium sp. | reverse complement strand
CGCAAAACCCTTTGGGTTTTGCGGCGGTGTTGTGCGGCGCCCTGAAGGGCGCCGCCTGTCCGCTTCCCCGTAAGCTTTCCCCTCTACGGCAAACAAGTGCTTCCCGCAAGCCGCGCCGCCGCTTTAGCGGCGGCGCAATTTTGCGGCGGCTTTGCCGCCGCTGCCCGCCCTGCGCCAAGGCGCAGGGCGGGCGTTCCGCCGCAAAACCCTTTGGGTTTTGCGGCGGTGTTGTGCGGCGCCCTGAAGGGCGCCGCACGCTTGCTTCCCGTAAGTCTTTCTTCTCCAGAATTTGACTTCCCCCGTCCCATGTGCTATACTGTTAAAAAAGGAAAGGAGCAGGTAAGCCATGAACGGAAAAATTCTTATAGTCGAGGACGACAAGGAGATAAGCAATCTTCTCTGTACCTTTCTTACAGAAAAGGGCTATGAAACCACCTCCTGCCGTGAGGGAAAATCTGCCTCCGATACTATGAAAAAAGGCGGCTTTGACATAATTCTTATGGACCTTATGCTGCCCTATAAAAGCGGGGAGGAGCTTATTAAGGAGCTTCGGGGCTATTCAGATACCCCTGTAATCGTCCTTTCCGCCAAGTCAATGCTTGAAACCCGCTTAGAAGCCCTGCGCCTCGGCGCCGACGATTACATATTGAAGCCCTTTGATCTGAACGAGGTGCTGGTGAGAATTGAGGTGGTGCTCCGCCGCAGTAAAAGGGAAGAGCAGGATAAGCCCGAGCAGTTATCCTGCGGCGAGCTTAGGGTTCTCCCCGTGGAAAACTGCGCCGAATACGGCGGAAAGCCCATACCTCTCACCGCCAAGGAGCTGCAATTGCTGACCCTTTTTCTCAGGCACCCCGCAAAGGTCTTCACAAAAGCCAACCTCTACGAGTCGGTGTGGAACGATACCTACTACTACGAGGATAACACCATAAACGTCCACGTCAGCAACCTGCGCGCCAAGCTAAAAAAAGCCTCGGGAAAGGACTTTATTGAAACCGTCTGGGGTATAGGCTACCGGTTAAAGGAGGAAAAGAATTGATTTTTCTTTTTGTGGCAGTATTTCTCCTGCTCGCCCTTTGTATCTTTCTCGGCTTTAAGCTTCTGTTGATTAAGAGGGGGCTGAGGGATATAAAAGAGCAGCTTTCCCGTACAAGAGAAACAGGCTATAACAAGCAGCTCACGATTCCCCTTGCCGATAAGAGCCTTTCAGCTATGGCGGTGGAGATAAACGAAAACTTAAGCTTCCAGAGCAGTCTTAAGCTGCGTTTTGAGCAGGCTGAGCGCAGTGTCAGGGAGTCGGTTTCCGACATCGCCCACGACCTCAGAACCCCGCTTACCGTAATTAAAGGCAATCTGCAAATGCTTGAAAACAGCCCTTCCCTTTCGGACAAGGACAAAGCCTATATATGCGTCTGCAAGGAGAAATCCGACCTTTTACGCTCTATGGCAGACGACTTTTTTGAGCTGTCCTTGCTTGAAAGCGACAGCACGCCTCCTGCCCTTAAAAAGGTAAATATAATAAACCTTCTTATGGAATTTCTTGCGGAAAACGAGGCGGTTATTACTGCAAACAGCCTTACTCCCGATATAAAGTTTCCCGAAAAAACGGTATTCATATACGCCGATGAAGCCCTGCTTGTGCGTATGCTTTCAAATCTGCTGAATAACGTGCTGAAATATGCTAATGGCAGCTTCGGCATTGAGGTTAAGACGGAGGAAGACCGCCTTGATATTCTGTTTTCCAACAATATCGGCAGCGAAGTCGATTTCGACCCCGCAAGGCTTTTTGACAGAACCTATCGGGGCGACAAGGCAAGAGGCGGACAGGGCGCAGGTCTCGGGCTTTATATAGTAAAGCTTCTCTGCGAAAAACAGGGCGGCAAGGCGACAGCTTTTATCTGCGAAAACCGTCTTTTTATAAAAATGAGTTTTAAGGCAATACTGCATAATTATTGCCGTGCGAATGCGCAGTCAGATTTTTCGTCAGATTGTATAGAAATTCCGTAGGCATACTGACGTATGTCAAGGAATTTCTGTGCAATATGGCGGAAAATATGCAAGCAAGCGTGCGGCAAAGGCGTTAGCCGTTAATTGTGCGGTGTTGCCTTAATATTGCATAACTTCTTTGTCCGGACAGAAATTCTTTCCGGACAAATTTTATAAATTTAAGAAATTCTTTAATATTACCCTTTATAATGAAATCAGTAACTAAACGAGAGGCAGGTTTGCGTATGTCCGACATTATAATTGACGTAAAAAATCTTGAAAAGCAGTATATGAAGCAAAAAGCCGTAAAAGGCGCTGCCTTTTCCATAACCGAGGGAATGATTTGCGGTCTTATCGGTCCTAACGGTGCAGGAAAAACCACAATTATGAAAATGCTGGGCGGTCTTGTTATCCCTACAGGCGGCAGTATATCAATCTACGGAGGAACTTCCGAAAAGGAGCTTGCAGCGGCAAGAGGCCGTATGAGCTTTATGATAGAAACTCCCTATGCAAAGGAAAACCTTACCGCCCGTGAAAACCTTGAAAAACAGCGCATACAAAAGGGAATACCCGATAAAAAGCAGATTGACAGGGTTTTAGAGCTTGTGGGGCTTGAAAATACGGGTAAAAAGCCTGTAAAGGCGTTTTCCCTCGGTATGCGGCAAAGGCTGGGGCTTGCAAACGCGCTTATGTCAAAGCCGGAAATAATGGTGCTTGACGAGCCGATAAACGGTCTTGACCCACAGGGCATAGTTGAAATAAGAGAACTGCTCCTAAAGCTTAACAGGGAGGAGCATATCACAATCCTTATTTCCTCCCATATTTTAAGCGAGCTGTCTTTGCTCTGCACAGACTACATTTTTATCAACAAGGGCGAGATTTTACAGACGGTTTCCGCCCCCGAGCTTAAGAATATCTGCCGTGAGTATTACCATATCGGCACCGACAACAACTCTCTTGCGGCGGCTGTTCTTTCCGAAAAGCTTGGGCTTACCCGCTTCGAGGTGGAAAGGGACGGAAGTATCCGCCTTTACGAAGGGCTGGACAACATACGGGAAATTTCAAAAGCTCTCTTTGAAAACGGTGTTGTTCCCCTTACCCTTGGCATAAACGAGGCTAATCTTGAGCAGTATTACCTCAATATGGTCGGCGAAGAGGCATTGAAGGGGGCAGAGTAATATGTATAATCTTATAAAAGCCCTCAATTATCAGACAAGGCGGGATAATTTCCTTTTTTATTCCGTTCTTGCAGGCTGTTTCTCTTACATATTGACGATAATAGTATATTCCGAGCACGGCGATTTATCAAAGCTTAGCGGCGGAGAGGCGGTGGCTGCATTCGGTTCCTCCTGCGCCGGGCTGGTTTTCTTCGTTCTTGTGCTTACTGCAAGAATATGCGGCTGGGATTACGGGGATAAGACTATGAACTACGAGCTTCTTTCGGGACATAGCCGGGCTGCGGTATTCTGGAGCAGGTCGATTGTAAGCCTTGTCTGGTGCATACCGGTCGGATTTCTTATTATGGTTCTGCCAACGGCGGTTTTGACTCTGATAAACGGTTGGGGAGACAATATGGATTTCGGCGGGGCGGCGATTCGTTTTCTTCTTACGATTTTTCCCCTGTTTCGCCTGACCTGTGAGTTCATACTGCTGACCTTCATAGTAAAAAACTGCTACCTTTCAATGGTTCTCGGCTTTATTCTTACTGAGATAACACAGATTGCGGTTCTGTTTATAACCGATATGAGCAAAATCGAAATTACATACCAGCTTGCAATTTCAAATTTGACTGCGCTTTTTGAATTCAACGATAAAATGGGCTATGTAAACGGCAAGGACATTACGGTGTACCAGACGGGGCTTGAACCGGAATTTATTCTTGGAACAATACTGTTTTCCCTTGGCGTTGGCATTATCTGTCTTGTAATCGGAAGCCTGCTGTTCAAAAAGAGAGATATATGAGGTGAGCTTATGAAAAATCTTATAAAAGCTCAGCTTTTTCAGCTGAAAAAGGACAGACTTGTACAGCTTGTCTTTGCGGGAATGCTAATTATTCTTATGCTGACGGTGTATATGAACCAACTGTTTTCAGAGATTGAATCTTCCGGCAGTAATACCTTAAACGGCGGCAGCTTTTTTGCAAACAGCCTCGGCGGAGTTATAATGGTAGGGCTTATGTTTGTTATTATTGCAGTCCCCCGTATCTGCGGCTGGGACTTTACGGACAAAACAACGAATTACGAGCTTATGTCGGGGCATATACGCAGTGAAGTATTCTTCTCCCGAATTATTGTTTCTCTGCTTGCAGGCGTTATCGGCTGGATAATTCTGTTCTGCGCACCCATTGTGGTTACAAGCATAATTAACGGCTGGGGAGAAAAGCTGCCGCTGTCGGAGGCGGTTTTGCGGGGCGTACTTATGCTTTTTCCGATAATAAGGCTTGTCTGTGAGCTTTCCTGTCTTACCTTTATTTTTAAAAACCCCTATATAACTATGGGAATAGGCTATCTATTGCTTATGCTTCAGGTTTCCCCTGTGTTCCCGATAAAAAACAGCTTTCTTCTGGGAATGTCCAACCTTACAATTCTTGGAAACGTGGAAATCTGGACGACCTACGGGCTTGACGGAGAGCTAAACTATATTTTTGAAGCTTATTTAGGTGCAGGAGATATAGCGGGCACAATTCTTGCTTCTCTGGCGGCAAGTCTTCTCTCGCTGTTTATCGGATATATCTTCTTCAAAAACGACGACATAAATTGAGGCGAAGCTTATGATTTTATATGATATTTTGCTGATTGCGCTGCTTCTTGTAAGCTTTATTCTTCTTTATTTTCTTGCAGGCTATGCTGTTCGGGCAGTAAGCAGCAAGTGGCGGATACTGTACGCCATTCCCGGGGTTTTGTGTGTTATTATTGCTGCTATCGGCGGCTTTGAGCCTCTTATGCTTGGGGCTTATATCGGCGCTGCTCTTCCTCTTGCGGGCTTTGCCGCAGACAGCAAAAGAGTACGCAGGATTTCCTGTATAGCGGCTGCTGCGGCGGTTATTTCCGCAATACCGCTTTGTACGCTCACAAGCGGCTACAGGAAGGCCGACTATGCAGCGGATTTCGAGAAGGGTTATGCTGCTATGAAAAAGCATTACGTTCTCGGAGAGTACAAGGGAATAGACTGGGATAGGCTTTACGAAAAGTATCTCCCCGAATTCAAGGCGGCAGAAAACGATACCGAAAATTTTGCCGTATGGCTTTCCTTCTGCTCGGAATTTCGTGACGGACACGTTTCCTTTGTACCGGACAACTATGAAGCGGTAAGCGAAAAGGCTTTTGAGGAGCTTTTCGGCAACGATTACGGGCTTGCCTTTATGACCCTTTCCGACGGAAGTATTGCCGCAGTAAACGTTGCGGAGAACAGCGAAGCCTATAACGCAGGAATAAGAAACGGCACGATTATAACAGCTGTCGACGGCGGCAGTCCTGCCCAAAAAGGAGAAGAGCTTACAAAATACTCTCCCATAAGCTTTGCCGACAGGGAAAACGAGGAGTTCTACTGTGCCCTTTACGGCGGCGGAGCCTATGGTGACAGCATAACGGTAAGCTTTCTTGATGAAGCAGGAGCAGAGAAAACCGCAGTACTGCCAAAAATAGGAAACTACTACAAGGACCGCATGAGCGGCGCTCTTAAGATTATTGACGGCGGCATTAACGCAGGACATCTGACCTGGACGGAGATTGACGAAAAAACGGCGGCTCTTCGGATTAAGGCGATGATATACGACGGCAATTCAACAAAAAGCGGCGATTTCAGCGGCTTAAAGGTGAGCCTTTCGGAAAAGCTCACCGAGCTTAAGGCTGCGGGTGTTACAAATCTTATCCTCGATATGCGGGGCAACTCGGGCGGCTCGGGGGATATGGTAAAGGCGATTGCGGAGCTGCTTGCCCCCGAGGGAGAGCATTTCTACTGCACCGACGGAAATTGGAGCGACGAGACAGGCGGCTATCTTACCGACTCAAACGGCTTTATCAAGGGACAGGAGCATTATTTTTCGGGCGAAAACCTCTGGGCTGGCGGAAAGGTAGTTATTCTCGTAAACAGCGGCAGTATCAGCGCCGCCGACCACCTTGTTTCGGTTCTTTCCGGCTTTCCCGATATAACGGTTATGGGCTTCACCAAAACCAACGGCTCGGCTCAGGGTATCGGCGGGGTAGAGCTTGAAAGCGGTATGCTCCAGTTCTCCTCCTCTCTGCTTCTTGATAAGAACGGCGATGTTTTTATTGACAGCGGCGCTTCTTTTGTGAGCAAAAACAGCATTGAGGTAAAAATTCCCTTTGATAAGGGGGCGGTAGAAGCGCTGTTTGACAGAGGCGAGGATTATCTACTGAACGAGGCGGTGCAGTATATGGAAGGCTGATAAATACTATTGACATTTCTCGCCGATTATGGTAATATATAGTAAACTATATTTACATAATCGGAGAGGCTTTATATGAAACGAGAAAAAAACAGGGTTAAGGAGAAAAATCCCGCCGCTGTCGTGGCGATTGTTCTCGCCATAGCTGCAGTTCTGCTGCTGATAGTCCTTGCGGATATGTGCTTTGTGCCCTTTGGTTCGGTATGGGAGGAAATGAAGGCTTACTATGCCCGTGAGTTCGGCTGTGATGAGCTGCCGCCTGACAGTCAGATATGGAAAGAGATGAAGGAAGTGGCTGTTACAAAGGCGGATATGTTTCCCTCGGGATTTTACTGCTGGTTCTGTCTTAAATCTATGTGGCAGGAGCAGCAGGAAAAATACAGACTCAGAGATGAAAAAATCGCTGCCTCAAATCTCACGGCTGAGGAAATTAAGGCAGTCTTTGAGGAATATCTTGCGGAAAATGATTTAAGTGCATTTGCCGAGGCGGATATTTCTAAAATTCATGAAGGAAATCTGAGTATATTGTTCAGCAGCAATAGTGATTTCCTCTTCTGCGAGGACGAAAGCCTTATTCAGAGGATAAGCGAAGCAACTGCCGACTGGGAGAGCTTTTCCGCAAAGGTGTTAATTCATGATAACAGTTGCACTGCCGCAGCCTTTGCTCCGGAAATTAAGCGAGCTCTTGTTCCCGGGACTGACTGCCCATATATAAACAGCGAGGGCGGTTTTGATTACGAGCAGCCCTGGGGCTACGACAGCGCTCTTGCACAGAATAATTTTGTTTTAGGCTTAGCGCCGCCTGAACCCGAATAAAAAACGCCCGAAAACCCCATGACAAAGGTTTTCGGGCAAATTTACTATTTATATATCAGAACCGCATTTTCTTCCTGAATACGATTATAGCCAGCACCGTAACAACCGCCGCCCAGATAAGCACAATTCCCGACTCACCGAAGCCTGCCGAAAAATCGCCGTTAAAAACCTCACGGACAGCATTTACAGCGTGGTAGAAGGGAAGAGCGCCGCATATATCCTTAAGCACACCGCCGATACTTTCAACGTCCATCCATATTCCGCCCAGCATACCCGAAAGGCAGATAATAATCGAGCATATTCCGGGAGCAGCGTTCTTTGTGAACAGCGTACCGAACAGAAGCCCGAAGCTTATAAACATTATTATAGCGGGCAGGGCTGCCACAACGGAAACCAGCATATTTACTATATCAAGAGATGTTCCAAGGACAGCGCCCATAATAAGGGAAGCTATACAGGATACGAGAAACTGTCCGATTCCGAGAATTATTAGGGGCAGTATGTAGCCTGAAATATACTCCCATGACTTCATAGGGGAAGTGAAAATCCTAAGAAGAAAGGCGTCCTTCCTGTCTCCCGAAACCAGCAGGCTTGCAAACAGCATTATAAAGGTAAGCCCGAAAATTCCGATACCGGGAGCAAGGTTTTTAAGCTGAAAGAGGGTCATTCCCGCCTGTGGCGGAATACTCTCATTTATAACCGTCATAAGTACAAGCATAACAATCGGAAAGCCCATGCAGAAAACCCAGCTGAGCGGCTCTCTGATAAGCTCCTTGAAATTTCTTGAAGCAAAAACAAAACTTTTCATAAAGCGCTCCTTACTGTGATATTTTGAGGAAAATTTCCTCAAGCTTTTCTTCATTAGTCTGAGCCCGAAGCTCTTCGAGAGTTCCGAATGCCCTTAAATCTCCGTCCTTCATAATCGCAATCCTGTCAGCAAGATGCTCCGACTCCTCAAGATAGTGTGTTGTTACGATTATGGTCATTTTGCCTTTCAGTCCCTCAATAATCTGCCAAAGCTCCCGTCTTGCCATAACGTCAAGACCAAGAGTAGGCTCGTCTAAGAACAGGATTTTCGGCTCGGTAATCAGCGCCATAGCTATGCTGAGCCTCTTCTGCCAGCCGCCCGAAAGCTTTCCTGCCCGCTGACCGAGCTTTTCAGTAAGGGAAAACTGCTTTGTGATTTTTTCGATATTCGCCTGCGCCTTTTCCTTCTCAATCCCGTAAATTCCGCACATAAACTTAAGGTTTTCCAGTACGGTAAGATTTGCCGCAGCCGAGTTTTCCTGAGGCGAGATACCGATAAGCTGCTTTACTGCAAGCGGCTCCTTAGTAATACTCTTGCCGTAAACAAGCGCTTCTCCCGAGGTGGGCTTTGTAAGGCAGGACAGCATTTTGAGGGTTGTAGTCTTGCCTGCTCCGTTCATTCCTAAAAGGGAAAGCACCTCGCCGTCCTCAATATTAAAGGACAAATCCTTAACCGCCGTAAGCTTTCCGTATTCTTTTCTTAGATTTTTGATTTCTGCCGCGTACATCAGCCTTCCTCGCTTTCGTCCGGGTCTGTTTCCCGTATAATATTCATAATTTCTGCGGTTGCCGCCAAAAAGCTGTTAAGCTTTACGATTGCAATACCGTTATTCTCGTCGCCCATCATAAGCAGCTTGTCGCCTGAGTTTATCCTGAAAATTTCCCGTGCCTTTTCGGGAATTACTATCCGCCCCTTTTCATCAACCTTTACAACCCCGAACATGTGCTTTCCTGCGGGTGCGGTTGATGAGGAGGGGTTCTTTGCGTACATTACAAGGTCGTCCAGAGAAACCTTGTAGAGCTGAGCCAAGGCTATGCAGTTATCAATATCCGGCAGGGATTCTCCCGTCTCCCACTTTGCCACCGTCTGCCTTGAAACGTTGAGCCGCTCGGCAACCTGCTCCTGAGTAAGCTTTGCGCTTTTTCTAAGCTTTTTCAAATTTGATGTGTTAATTGCCATATCTTTTTTCCTTTCGGAGTTTTCTATGTTTATATTATAATGCATTGGAAATGTAAAATCAATCACTTGTTTTTTACCGGAAATGTTAACTGCGGTTTACAAAAAATCCGAAATGGGAGAGCCATTTCGGATTTTTGCTATTTAATAATGCTTTGCTTTAAGTCTGTCAACTATCAATTGAACCGCTTTTATATCATCATCACATAAATCAGAAACATCTATTGACTTGTTTCGCTCAATTCCAAGCATATAATCTGTAGTTGTATTAAAAATATAAGAAAGCTTTATAACAATATCAGGGGAGGGCGCACGATCTTTTAATTCATAAAAAGAAACAACTGATTTTGATACGCCAAGTTTTTCTGCTAACTGTTGCTGCGTTAATCCGTATTCTTTACGTAATTCTTTAAGTCTATCTCCAAAATCCACATTTATTCAACTCCGTTCCACTATTATTATACATATAGTATATACTAAAATGGTGGAATTAAATACTAAAAGAGTTGACAAATGCGATTGTTTGTGTTATAATTATGAAACATTAAAAAATAATTTGTCTGTATTTAGATTGATTGGTTTTTAATGATTATATTTTGGAGGTTGTTTTATGGATTTTGAAAAAGAACCGGCAAGTGTTGCTGAGGAAAAATCAACGGAGACTGATAAAGCGGTGGAAATTCCCGCAAGCAATAACAAAGATGCAGGTAAACAGGCAGATAAGCTTGAGATGGAATCTTCATCTATCTCAAATTTAAATGGAACAGCAATAGTTAATGAGTCAAAAAGTAAAAAAGGAAAATTAGGGTTAGTTTTTGGAATCGCAGGAGCATTAGTAGTTGCCGCTACTGTTGTCATTTGCTTTTTGATTTTTAGTAATTCGGCAAAGAATATTAATTCAGAAGCAGATAATCTTTTCCATTGTGGTTTACTTGGTGTTTGTAATGCTGAACGTAAGTGGGGATTTATTGATGCTACAGGAAAGTATATTATAAATCCACAGTTTGACTATACTTATGGTTTCAATGATTCCGGGCTGGCTGCTGTTGAAATTGGCGATAAATACGGATATATTGATACTTCGGGCAAGATTGTAATTAATCCAC